>CAYTRK010000070.1:0-9354 GCA_964440205.1 uncultured Victivallaceae bacterium | reverse complement strand
GGACGTGGTATGCATGTTGCGCAGGCCGTGCAAGTATCCTGATGACGAGGAGAGGGACGATGAAACGCTGGCCATTGTTGATATAGTCAAGCAGCGGAACGGGCCCACCGGCGAGATTCGGCTTAATTTTGAAGAGGAATACGTCAGGTTCGAAGACAGAGAAACAGGAGTAGACGGCGCTGCAGAGGAAATTGCCGGCAGTGTTGAAAATACAGATGTGGTTCTGGAATGAGATTAACGTTCAAGTCAATTATATGGGTTATCGTTATTGTTTCTTCTTTCGCCTGTTCGGCGCGCGGGGTGACGGTAGGCGAAATTGCGGTTGAGAACCGTGGCTTCGGCAAGACCGACAGGCCTTTTATTCTAGCTCACATTGGTACTGAGACCGGTGATGAGCTTGACCGGTTCCGGATATCCCGCGATGTCAAGGCGCTTTTGGGAACAGGCAGATTCACTCACGTCAATGTCAGGGTGCGTCCCCTTGCCGATGAGACTGTCCGGGTTATTTACAGTGTAAAGAATCGGTTAAAGCTTGCGGGTCCTGTGCGGGTTAAGGGCACAGACCTGTTCAAGGATTCCAAAATCAGGGAAATCATGGATTTGAAGACTGGCGATCTGATTGATGATCAGGTTGTGGGCCTTGCAGTTAAGAAGCTCAAGGAACGGTATGCGGAAGATTATTATACAGAAGCTCGTGTGGAATGGCAGATTGAAGCAACAGACCGTGAGAAGGGCCTGGCGTGGGTGAGCGTCGTTGTTTATGAGGGACCGCGCCAGCCGGTAAACAGGATAGTGTTCAATGGCAACACTCATCTGTCCGACAATCAGCTTCGAAGACCCTTTGAGCAGCCGGCCTGGTACAATCCTTTCAAGTGGTTCAGGAAGAAGCGTTACGATGCCGCCGAGCTTGAAACCGCGCGGCTTGCCATTGAGCAGATATACCGCGCTGAAGGTTACTTGAGGGTGGAAGTCGAGACACCCCGGAGAAAAACGGACAGCGATGGGCAAGTTGTAATTGAGGTAAGAATTGACGAAGGGGACCGATACAGGATAGGCGATGTCGGCATCGAGGGTGTGAAGCTTTTTCCTGAGGATGCCTTGCTGAGCGGGGTGAGGATAGAGACCGGGGATATTGCATCGTTGCAGGCTATCCGCGAATCCGCCCTGTCTGTAATGGATTATTACGGGAGAAGGGGGTATGTGGATACAGCAGTGCGTCCGGCAATGAACGAGGGAGAGGGAACCAATATTGTTGATGTGGTCTTCGAGGTTTTTGAAGGCGAGAAGGCCTGGATTCACAACGTTGAGATAAGCGGAAACAGCAAGACCAGGGACAAGGTGATTCGCAGGGAACTGCTTGTCTACCCGGGGGATTTGTATAATGAAGTTGCAATAGACCGCAGCGAAAGGCGTCTGAACAACTTGGGCTTTTTCTCAAGCGTCAGGAGTTATTCGGAGAAAACGCGTGATGCGCAGAAGCGGAATGTGATTTTCGAAGTGGAAGAAAAGCCTACCGGCCAGTTCATGGTTGGGGCGGGGTTTTCCAGTGTTGAGAATCTTATCGGCTTTGTACAGGTTCAGCAGGGCAATTTTGATCTGACAGGCTGGCCTTATTTTACCGGCGGCGGACAGAAGCTGAAACTGGCCGCCGAATTCGGGTCGACTACCGAAAGCTATGAGCTTTCGTTTGTTGAGCCATGGTTTCTGGACCGAAAGTTGTCGCTTGGCGTGGATTTATACAGGAAGCATCTATCCTATGACGACTATGACCTTGAGCAGACCGGAGGGGCGCTGAGTATTCGCAAGAGCCTGCCCGGCCCGAACAGCTTCAGCGCCCGATACAGGCTCGAAAACACTCTTGTAAACGATGTGAGCGACACAAACCGGTATTTCTATGTCGACCGGCCCGATGAAGAATATTTTTTCGCCAGAGAGGAAGACGTGCTCCAGAGTTCTTTGCGGCTTAGTCTTATACATGATACCAGAAACAGTCCGTTCGTACCCACAAAGGGAACAAAAGTTGTAGCCTTCACAGAGATTACAGGCGGAATCTTCGGTTTCGACACGGACATTTATGAGCTGGGTGTAAGCTTGAAAGAATATATCCCCGTGTGGCTGGATCACGTGGTTTCGCTGAATGCTCGTATGGAAGTTGTTGACGCATATGGCGATACGGACAGGGTCCCGATCAACGACAGGCTATTTCTCGGCGGCGGACGCACTATCAGGGGGTTTGAGTTCCGGGATGTAGGGCCCAAGGTTGTGCGGTCAGAGGACCTGGGCGCGGACGGTAATGTGTCCTACCGATCAGTTGGCGGCAACAGCCTTGCGCTTGCTTCCGCTGAATACTGGGTTCCGGTGATTCCAAAAATACGGCTCGCATCCTTTGTGGACGTTGGTAATGTGTGGAGGGATTCGTATGAATTCAGGTTTGAGGAACTTGCAGCCACGTATGGCGCGGGAGTCAGGCTTGACGTTCCGGGTTTTCCGATACGCATAGACTGGGCATGGCCTTTATGGCGGGACGATGAACTGACGGACGAGGAAAGATTTGTTTTCTGGATCGGGTATGAGCGGTGAGGGAAGGGAAGAGGGATAGTTTGAACCGCGGATGGACGCGAATGAAGAGGGGAAGAGTGTGGAACGTGAGGGAGCAGAGAGGGTAAGAGTGTGGGACGTAGAACGTAGAACGTAGAACGTGGGACGTGGGGAAGGGAGAATTTTTGGACGGGATTAACGGGATGAACAGGATGTGGGGCGTAGGGATGGGATGTGAGTTTGTGTGTTTGTGGAACAGGTGAAAGAGCGGGCCGGTTGTCTGTGTTGATTTTTCGTGGAGAAATGGAAGAGATGAGGAGAAGATGATGAAGATGAGATTAATTTTGCCGGCTATTATTGTTCTGGCGGGCATTGGCGTTTCGGCGGTTGGCGCTGAGCAGCGCATTGCTGTGGTGAATATGGAGAGGATCATGGAAGTTTCGCCTGAGGTCAAAACGGTTGAAGCGTTTGTGGAGAAGCAGGAAGCGGAGTTTCAATCCGAACGGGAAGCCATGATGGAGAAACGAAACGAGCTCAGGGCTGAATTCGAGGAAGCAAAGGACGGGGCCAGGAACCAGGCGCTCAGCAAGAAGGGTAAGAGCGAAAAGATTGAAAAGGCTGAAAAGAAACTCGCTGAGTTGCAGGAGTATCAGGACAAGATGCAGCGCACGGCGATGAAGCGGCGCAGGCAGCTTAGGGAACAGAAAGTCCGGGCTCACAGGCGGATGATTTCCAGTTTGCGCGAGAAAATAGGGGAATATGCAAAGAAGAAGGGCTACGACCTGATCGTTAATTCCAGCGGCATTGGTGTTGACGGTATTGAAGTTCTTGTTTACGGCAAGGCCGAGCTGGATATTACCGACCAGGTCATAGAAAAAGTTATCGAAACCGGAGAAGAGAAGCCGGTGGAAGAGGATTCGGAAGAGAAGTCAAAATAGGATTGCCGGACGGGTAAGTAATGACTGCGCAAGAGATTGCCGAAAAAATAGGAGGCCGAGTCGTCGGGGACGGTTCTGTCGAGATCACCGGCATGGCTGGGCTGGAGGATGCAGGAGCCGGCGATATAACGTTTCTATCAAGCGGCAGGTATGTATCCAAGGCCCGCGATTCCCGCGCGGCTGCCGTGGTTGCAGACGAGAAGAGTGATATTTCCGTTTCCTGCACCGTAATTCGTGTGCCTGATCCGGACAGAGGTTTTGCGCTTGTGGCCGGACTGTTGTTTCCGGAGGAGGAATTTGAACCCGGCGTGCATGCCACTGCCATTATTTCCGAGGATGTTTGTCTGGGCGCCGGCGTGAGCATAGGCCCTTATTGCGTTATTGGCCGGGGGTGCCTCATAGGCGAGGGAACAGTGATTGAGGCCGGGAGCTATGTGGGGTGTCAGAGCCGCCTGGGTGAGAGCTGCAGGATTCATCCCGGGGTTGGCATTCGCGAGAAGGTTGAAATAGGAGACAGGGCCATTATTCATTGCGGTGCGGTAATCGGGAGCGACGGCTTCGGATATTACCGTGAAGACGGCAAATGGAGCAAGATTCCGCAAGTCGGCAAGGTGCAGATTGGCGATGATGTTGAAATAGGGGCCAATGTCACAATTGACAGGGCCAGGGTCGGCGCCACTCGCATAGGCAACGGGGTCAAGATAGACAATATTGTTCAGATAGCCCACAACGTTAAGATTGGCGATAACACTGCAATGGCGGCTCTGGTTGGAATATCGGGAAGTGCGGCGCTGGGTAGCAATGTTCAGTTAGCCGGTCAGTCCGGTGTGGCAGGACATTTGAAGGTGGGGGATAATTCGGTTGTATTCGGTAAGGCGGGCGTGACGAAAGACGTGCCGGATGGTTCTTTTGTTTCGGGTTTTCCTGCCGAAGATCACAGGAAGCAGATGAAATTGCAGGGGGAATACAGGCGGCTTCTCAAGCGCAGAGACAGAATTCGCTGCCTGGAGGAGAGGGTCAAGGAACTGGAAAAGCGTCTTTCAAAGGATGGCGGATGCGAAAAGGATTCGGAGCGTTGATATGAAGGTGTTGATTACGGGAGGCGCTGGATATATCGGCAGTGTGACCTCTGAGTTATTCCTTAATGAGGGACATGAGGTAGTTGTTTTTGACAATCTTGAGCGAGGCCATAGAAGCGCAGTTGACGGTCGCGCGACTCTTGTGGAAGGCGACTTACGAGATCGGGGAGCCGTTTCCGGGGTTATGAAGGACTTTTCGCCGGAAGCAGTGGTGCACTTTGCCGCGTATGCTCTGGTGGGAGAATCCATGCAGCGCCCGGGCTTGTATTTCAGGAACAATGTTGGAGGCGGTCAGAATCTGGTCGAAGCCATGGTTGAAGAGGGTGTCACCAGGATAGTGTTTTCTTCAACGTGCGCGACGTATGGCGAGCCGGAGGCAATTCCAATGACCGAGGATCTTCCGCAGAACCCGACCAATCCTTACGGCGAATCGAAGTTGATGCTGGAGCGGATTCTTTCCTGGTACAGCCGGTTATGCGGAATTAAGCCCGTGTTTCTGCGCTATTTCAATGCATGCGGCGCCACGGAGAAATTCGGCGAGGACCATGACCCTGAAACTCATCTGATCCCGAATGTTCTGGCTGTTGCTGCGGGCGAGAGAGAGTGCGCGCAGATTTTCGGCGATGATTATGATACTCCCGATGGCACGTGCATTCGGGACTATATTCATGTATCGGACCTGGCGATGGCGCATTTAAAGGCTTTGGAGAAGGAAGTGACCGGAGCTTTCAACCTGGGTACAGGTCTGGGCTATTCGGTAAGGGAAGTTATTGAGACTGCGAGGGAAGTGACTGGCCGGGATGTTCCGTCTCATACAGCCCCGCGGCGACAGGGGGATCCAGCGCGACTTGTTGCCGGCAATGAGAAGGCCTGCTGCGAGCTTGATTGGAATTTGAATCACAGTGACATGAGAAGCATAATAGGCAGCGCATGGGAGTGGTTGCAAAAGCATCCGAACGGTTACGGTGAGCAGGCTCAGGCTTAAATTGTCTGACCAAGGCGGAGAAATGGCAGAAAAAGAATCTAAAATCGAAGAAGTTGTAGGTTCGTTACTCACCCGGCTGGGTTGGAAACTGGCAACGGCGGAGTCATGCACTGGCGGGCTTCTGGGCTGTCTTATCACGAATGTGCCGGGCAGTTCGGCTTACTTTGCAGGAGGCGTTATTGCCTATTCAAATGAAGTAAAGACCCGTGTTCTGGGTGTAAGCAAAGAGTCGCTGGAGTTTGAGGGAGCGGTGAGCGACGTAGTGGCGGCTGAAATGGCTGCCGGGGTGCGAGGTGTTCTTGACGCTGAAATTGCGATTGCGCTCACAGGCATTGCAGGGCCGGAAGGAGGCGCGGCCGAGAAGCCGGTTGGACTGGTTTATACGGCTTTGAATACGGGTCAGGACAACATTGTGTGTCGTTCTGTGTTCAAAGGCGACAGGGCCGGAGTCAGGGAACAGGCAGCGCGCGGGGCCCTGGAAATGATTGCAGAGCATTTGCGCGGGATGGACGAAACTGGAAAGATATGTGAGTCGACAAGAAGTTAAACGGATTTTTTGAACCAGGAAGAGAAACCAAGGAGTCGAGAAATATGGCTAAGAAGCAGAAACCTCAAAAGGAATACCCTCAGGATCTGGATGCCGTGCTGTCGCAAATCAGGAAAGAATACGGAGATGGAGCCATAATGCGACTGGGGGAAAGCGGCGCTGTTGCCGATGTGGCTGCCGTATCGACCGGTTCTTTTTCACTGGACCTTGCATTGGGAATAGGAGGGCTTCCGAGGGGAAGGGTTGTTGAAATTTTCGGACCGGAGGCTTCCGGCAAGACTACGCTGGCTCTGCACATTGTAGCCAACGCCCAGAAGAGCAAAGGGCTTGCCGCGTTTGTTGATGCTGAGCATGCAATGGATGCTTCTTACGCAAAACGAATAGGGGTGAACATTGATGAATTGCTTGTTTCTCAACCCGCTTCCGGTGAAGAGGCGTTGAACATTGCCGAGACGCTGGTGCGGAGCAACTCGTTGGATGTGGTGGTGATAGATTCAGTGGCGGCCCTTACACCGCGAGCGGAGATTGACGGTGAAATGGGCGACACGCATGTGGGTCTTCAGGCGAGGCTTATGTCTCAGGCGTTGAGAAAGCTGACAGGGGCGATTTCTCACTCCAAAACGCTTTGTATTTTTACGAACCAGATACGGGAAAAGATTGGCGTGATGTTCGGCAATCCGGAAACGACGCCCGGTGGACGGGCTCTGAAGTTTTACACGTCGGTGCGTCTTGACATCAGGCGGATTGGAGCGATAAAGGATTCAAACGGGAAGATGATGGGGAACAGGACCCGCGTCAAGGTTGTGAAGAACAAGGTTGCCCCGCCATTCACTGAGGCGGAATTCGACATCCTGTATGCTCGTGGGATTTCCTGGGAAGGTTCGGTACTTGACGCGGCGATCAAGTACAACGTTGTTGAAAAGAGGGGTTCGTGGTTCTCTTTCGAGGGCGAGCAGCTCGGTCAAGGGCATGAGGGGGCGAGAACTGTCATGGAGGAGAACCCGGAGCTTACCTCTAAAATTGCAGATAAGGCCAGGGAGCAGGCCGGGGCCGAGTAATAGATCTGAAGAGCACGGTTTTCGCAATGGGCATCCAGCCATTTTCGCCGGGGAATGGTTTTTCCATCTTTGGAAAGGGAGAATTTTATATATATGACTGCTGATGATCTGAGAAAGATGTATCTTGAGTTTTTCAAGGCTAAAGGGCATGCGGTAATTTCCGGGGGATCATTGATTCCGGAAAACGATCCTTCTGTCCTTTTTACTACCGCGGGGATGCACCCTCTGGTCCCGTATCTGCTGGGTGAGCCGCATCCGGCGGGCAGACGGCTGTGCAACTGTCAGAAGTGCATACGCACTGGCGACATCGACGAAGTCGGGGATCCCACGCACCTTACGTTTTTTGAGATGCTTGGCAACTGGTCTCTGGGCGACTATTTCAAGGAAGAAGCTATCGAGTGGTCGTACGAATTTCTTACCTCGCGCAGCTGCCTGGGATTTGATCCTGCCAGGCTGTTCATAACCGTCTTCAGAGGAGACGATGCCGTGTCTTTGGACGAGGAATCAATCCGTGTCTGGAAGAAACTGGGCATTTCCGAAGAACGGATTTTTCCGCTTGCGCGTTCCGATAACTGGTGGGGGTTGCCGGGCGATTCAGGTCCTTGCGGGCCCGATACTGAGATGTTTATCGACACGGGGAGGGAAGCGTGCGGGGCTGACTGCAAGCCGGGTTGCTCGTGCGGCAAGTACTTCGAGATATGGAACGATGTATTCATGCAGTATGAGAAGAAGCCCGACGGTTCTTTTACCCCATTGAAGCAGCACAATGTTGATACGGGAATGGGTGTTGAAAGAACTGTCGCTATGTTGCAGGGGAAGGAAAGTGTTTATGAAACGGAGTTGTTCGGGCCGATAATAGAGGCAATCAAGGAAAACTCCGGCCTTGCCCGGCTGGAGAGTGAAAACGATTTCAAATCTGTGCGCATAATATCTGATCATTTGCGGAGCGCCGTGTTTATCCTGGGCGATGAATGCGGCGTGGTTCCGGGAAATCTCGGGCAAGGGTACGTATTGCGTCGTCTGATAAGGCGGGCAGTGCGTTATGCTAAACAGCTTGGAATCGCAGAAGGCTCTCTGGATGTAATGGCTGACGGGGTCATTGCCGGCTACAAGCACATATATCCTGAGCTTGAAAAGAACAGGGAACATATTCGCAGTGAACTTTCAGATGAAGAGCAGAAATTTGAAAAGACGTTGAACAAGGGGATGGCCGAGTTGAATAAAGTGGTAAAGTCGCTTCAAGAGCATAATCAGGGAGTAATTTCCGGCAGGGTTGCTTTCAAGCTCTACGATACGTATGGTTTTCCTCTCGAGTTTACCGAAGAAATCTGCGTTGAACGCGGGCTTCAGGTGGACAGAAAGGGTTTTGAGAAGGCTTTCAGCAAGCATCGGGAGGTGTCAAAGAAAGGGGCGGAGAAGGCATTTAAAGGCGGTCTGGCTGATACTTCTGAGGCTACAAAGCGTCTGCACACGGCCACACATCTTCTCCACAGGAGTCTGCAGCTTGTTCTTGGCGACCAGGTGAAACAGAAGGGCTCGAATATAACGCCCGAAAGGTTGCGTTTTGATTTTTCGCATCCGTCCAAAATGACGCCGGAACAGATTAAGGCCGTCGAGGACAAGGTTAATGACGTGATAAGACAGGATTTACCGGTAAAAATGGAGGTAATGTCTCTTGAAGAGGCTAAACGGAGCGGAGCGACAGCTTTGTTTGACGGCAAATACGGGGAGCAGGTAAAGATTTATTCTGCCGGCGATTTCTCCAGAGAGGTATGCGGTGGGCCGCATGTTGACCGTACCGGCGACCTTGGCCATTTCCGGATTAAGAAGGAAGAATCATCCAGCGCCGGGGTGAGACGCATTCGCGCGGTACTTGAGTAGACTGGTCGGCTATCCCTGCGATACCACTGCAGCAACGGAATTTGATTCTGCGTCGGTAACGGTGATGAAGTTCTGGCCGGCGTTGGTTGTGCTGGAATAAATGGCGGTGGGACCCGAGGCTGTAATCGATCCCAGCGAGTTATCGCTTACCGACCAGCTGTATGAAGTCGTTCCGTTGCTTACTTCGAAAACGATATTCGTCGCCGTTCCAGCCGGGACTGACACTGAATTAGGCGAGACAGCCAGATCGGTTTCGTCACTGCTGCTGGTTTCGCAGCCGACGAGGAGTGCGACGCACAATGCTACGGTTGAGGTCAGGGCCATGACA
>CAYTRK010000069.1:0-9441 GCA_964440205.1 uncultured Victivallaceae bacterium | reverse complement strand
TTTTTTCATTGGTTATTGATTATTCAGCTTTTTCTTTACGTTTGATTTCCATTTCCAGGTGGCATTTTTCGTGAGCGTCGTCTTCCTTGTCACGATATGCCGAAAGCCTGTTTATCATATTGTCGAAGTCCACCAGATGTCCGTCGAATTCCGGGCCGTCCACGCATACAAATTTTGTTTCGTTGCCGACTGTGACGCGGCAGCCTCCGCACATTCCGGTGCCGTCGATCATTATGGTATTAAGAGATACAATTGTTTTTATTCCGTATGGACGTGTGGTTTCGGCGCAGAATTTCATCATTATCGGCGGGCCGATAGCAACCACAAGGTCCGGTTTTGGATCCTGCTCGCAAAGTTCTTTGAGTGGTTCAGTCACCAGCGCTTTGCGCCCGTATGAGCCGTCGTCGGTGCAGACGATAAGTTCGTCTGCAATTGATTTCATCTCATCTTCGAGGACAATAAGGTCACGGTTTCTTGCGCCCATAATCACCTGTAGGTTATTGCCGGCTTTTTTCATGCCTTGAACGATGGGGTGGAGCGGGGCCACGCCTATGCCGCCTCCGACGCCTACGACCCGTCCGAATTTTTCTATGTGTGTAGGGCGTCCGAGCGGACCGAGAACATTTTCTATTCTGTCGCCTTCTTCCATTTCTGCAAGTCGGTGGGTTGTGCTGCCCACTGTCTGGAATATCAGGGTGATAGATCCTTCTTTTGCGTCGCCGTCGGCGATCGTCAATGGAATGCGTTCTCCGTATTCGGTGTCGATCTGGACTATCACGAATTGACCAGGTTGCCTCTCTTCGGCGATAAGGGGGCAACTGACTTTGAGTTTAAAAATTTCTTCCGACAGTTGAGTTTTTTCTAGGATTGTGTTCATGAGGCTGGTGTTTGTAGCAAAGATATCAGGCGGGGGCAAGCGGAAAGCGGGGCGGAGGAACGGGGAAAATTCAGTTAATCGAAAGTAACCAGTTCCATGACAAGCACGTTATCCACCCGGATGCGGCCTGATTCGCAGGTAAGCCGGGGGGCGAGCGGTTTGGAACCGGTCAGTTCCTGTCGAAGCATCAGGGTAGAGCCGAAATATTGTTCGACCACCGCCGTGTCTGACGGCTTACCCTGTGCGTTTCTTTTCCAGCGGATCGTGAAATGCAGCCATTTCCCGTTTTGGCAGTACTGTTGCTTGATTCTAGCGAAATCGGGGTGGCGGTACAGCGTTCGTCGAGTTTTCGGCTCGCTAAATGCCAAGTAGCTCCATACGGAGGGTCGGCAAGCGAAAAGATTCAACTCCATGCTGAAATTTTGCGGAAATTCCACTCCGTCTACATGTATGCTGCTAGCTTCGCCGTCCCCCGCACCCGCGATTTCGAGGCAACGTGTGATCGCGCCGTTTCGGACTGCCTGAACATAGCTGATATTGTTGGTTGCCGAATCCCGAATGTAGGTCTCGTTTTGTGCTAAATCCAAGATTCCCGGAATCCATGTGTATGCGTCCTCTTCAAATGTTTCCTGAAATACGACTCTTCCCTCGATCCATGCCCTATCCCGCAATGTCCCGGACGGAAATCTTCCGCGGCTTGCATTGGCCACCGCATAATGCCCGGCGGCGACGTCCACGATTTGACCGTCGCTGAATCGACGCAGCCCGACCATGCCTTCAAGGACACGAACGCGCGTTGATCCTTGATCGGCGATGGCTACAAAATGCGTACCCTTGACTTGAATACGTCCATGCTCTGTTTCTACCACCAACGCCTTGTCAGCGGGTCGAGGCGCGATAACCGCTTCTATTCGCCCTTGTTTCATCACCAGGTGTTGGTCTGAAATCCTCCCCGCCAATCTTATCTGAGGCGAGCGTGACAGTGTTAAGCGCGTTCTGTCTTTAGTGAACCGCATTGTCAATTTAGCCTTGTCCGATCCGGTGAGACGGTCGCCGTGAAGCAACCGCATTCCGGGTTGGACGGCATACTCGATGCCGTTTCTAATCATTTGCGCATCGCCTGAACACCGTTCCACACGGGCTAAACCTGATTCGCTCGGCATCATCTGCAGCGAAAAAAACAACCCCCCAGCCAGAACAATAACTGCGGCTGCCGCAGCGAGAAAAGTTCGCCAGGGTATTAATCGGGGTAGCCCGGAAGAAATAGAACGTTTTTGGCAGAGCATCGCGTCAAGGTCTTCGGCATGAAGCTGAGGTCCAGCCATTTCGAGCAATCGCCCGTGCTGTTCAGCGATCTGAACGAAAAGGGCTCGCTCTGAGGCGCTGTTGCGAATGCGTTCCCTGACTTTACGATCTTCTGCGCGACTTGTTACACCGTCCATATAGCGAAGAAAAAGATCGACTGATTCCGCCTCATGAGTTTGGGTATCCCCGTTTCTATTGGCGCGTCCGTCCTTTGTATTGCCCCGGGCGGTCATGTAAACACTCTCGTATTAGCCGGAGTTTTGTTCATACATTCCCGCAAAGAACGGTGAATACGCGACAAGGCTACGTAGACTGTATTTACCGGTCGTTTCATGTGGGCGGCAAGGGTTTTACCGCTCATATTTTTGCCATACCGCAAGCGGATCAACTTTCGAGATCTTTCCGTGAGACGTTCGACACAATGACGAAGCCGTTGCCGGGTCTCGTAGTTTTTTTCTTCCTCGGCATGCTTTTCCCATTCCCCGTCGAGCAAATCGAGAGTTTCCTCATCCAGTGGCTCCGGAAAACGATGGCGATCATGACAGGCCCGCAACGATTTGAATCTGGCCGCGCGATAAAGCCAACCTACAAATGAATCCCCATCTTGGAGGTTTTCGGATTTTTGCGCCACAAGAATTGCCAGGTCCTGAAAGACATCCTCGGCAATATGCGGATCCCTGACAATTGACAGAATGTAGCCGAGAATCCGACCGCGCTGCGCCATAAGCTTCCTTAACAGTTTTTCCTGGTTCGTATTCATCAATAAGTCATCTTATCTCAAGCCGATCCGCCTGCGCAACGGAAACGATTCAAGATACAGTCAATGTTTCTATTTCGAACGATTTAATTCCCGATTCTTTTTTTTATAGTAGCAGCGTGGGATTAAAACAATAACCAGCTCTCGCTCAGGCTGTGTTCAGCCCAAAGGCCTCCGCTGCAGGCCGAGTTAATGCTTTAATCGATTGTCGTTCCTGTTCTGAAAATTTCGGTTGATAATACGTTGGCATTGACAGACGTTTTTCAAAATCTTTTTTTGTCTCTTGGAAGGGCGCGGGATCCAGTTCACAAAACCGGATCAGTTCATCCATGACCGTCGAAGAACGGTTACAAAGATCTTCGTAGCGCACGCATAGAAAACGGTCTTTGAATGACCTATTACAAATGATGCGTTCATGAATGTGCATATAAATCATGTTCCAGTACATCGCGCAGGCGCGAACGCGCTGGCCATCCTTCCACATGTCGGATAGAGATTGTGTTTGTTCGGTGTTCCCTACATTGATTAACGTTCTGGCAGGACCGAATTCGTAGTGTCCGATCCCTTTGAGGTAACGGGGCCACCGGGAATCGCGGATAGCCAGTTCGGAAAAGAGGGCATCCTGCTTCAGATAAGAAGCAATATGATGGACGGGGTTGCGTATCAGTAAAATAAAAAGGGCATCAGGCAGGATCTTTGACAGGTATTCCGCCCGGGAGAAGATATAGTTGTTCTTGGTCAGGTATCGATTCGCCTGACGGCTGATCATGAGCTTCCTGATATGATCGGTGTAAAACTTTTCGAACGCCGGATTCGATGCGTCAGTTTTCAGAACGTTGCATTGATTTTCTTTATGGAGATGTTCAAAAAAAGTGTCCCAAAATATTTCTTCCACAACATCCGGGCTCTTCCGGGTTGTCATCAGCTTGTCCTTATGAACCCGTTCGAAAGGCTTATCTTTTCCCAGTGGAAGCAAGGGATACACCCTGTCCAGCCAGTAAGGAATGAAAGGCTGCGCGTAGTGATAATTGCTGTGACTGGCCATGTCCGGATGCCGGGCGAGAAGGTCCAGTGTAACCGTCGTTCCGGCCCGCGCCAATCCGCAAATATAGACGGGTTTACGAATGGTCTTTTCGCAAACCTGCCTTTCTATACTTTGCGTTTCCATGGTGGAAAGCATGCGATAAAACGGCGCTATTCTGGCCATGCTGTTGATGAATAAATACACTGAGCGGGGAATAGCAGTCATAATATTTTCCCTTTCTGTTATCTGTACATGCAACAGGCCAGTCAGTTCTGTACATGGTAATTGAGAAAAGGTCAAAAAAGCGTTATTTTACGGATCATATGGTTGATCCGCCTATTTTCTCTTCTGGCGGAAATGTTTGATATCGACATTACCTGAAGGCGAAATAGTTTTATCGGATCTTGCGGCGTATTTGCTTGTCTGCGGCCGTTGGATATACAAAGTTTCGTCAGGAGCATTGGCCATCCCCATCTTCGTCCCGATCTTTGTCGTTCCCTATCCTTGTCGAAGATCAGGTCAATGATTAATGCTGCAATCTGGCGTTTTGTCAATTCGTGCCGTCGCAGTGATGCTATCCGCGCTCGCAGCAGGAATTTTGTGAGATATGCGGGTTAATCGAATCACTTTGTTCCTTTCCGTTCAGCGACTTCCATCGGCAGACCGGGTAAGCAGGTCGGGTAAGTGTATCCGAGTAAGAGGAGCGACTAAGTGTCTGCATCCCGACGCATATCTGGATTCAGACAGAGGGTGTGTTATGCGGGAATCTGGTCGATGACCTGTTGGGCGGCGGCGGCGGGGTTGGGGGCCTGTATGATGGGGCGGCCTACTACGAGGAAGTCTGAGCCTGCTTGTGCTGCGGCCAGGGGCGATGCCGGGCGTTTCTGGTCGTCTGCATTGTTGGTGTTGAGGCGTATTCCGGGGGTAACCAGCAGCGGTTCGGGGCCCAGTTCTGATCGGATATCTCCTGCTTCCACTGCCGAACAGACGATGCCGTCCATATTGCATTCGATAGCTTTTGCCGCGAGGAAAGAAGCGTAGCTGTCGATATGCATGCCGACGCCCATATGGGCTATGTCTTTGGAGTCCAGGCTGGTCAAGGCTGTTACGGCTATGAGCGCCGGGGGGCGGTCAAGCGCGTCGGCTGCACGGCGGGCTGCGTGCATCATTTCGGCTCCGCCTGATGCGTGTAGAGTCAGCATACCGACATTCATCTCTGCGGCAGACCTCACGGCGTTGGCGACCGTGTTGGGGATGTCGTGAAATTTCAGGTCTAGAAACACGTTTTTTCCTCGTTCGTTCAACATTTCAACTATTTCTTTTCCGTAGCGGACGAAGAGCTGGAGGCCTATCTTGAACCAGTTGATTCCGTCGGGCATCGCATCAATGATTTTCATGGCTTCGCTTGACGTTTCCACATCAAGGGCCACTATGCACTGGGTTGCTCGCTTTTTTCTTTTTGCGGTCTCGTTCATATCTGTTTCCTGCCTGTAATCTTCTGACACAAATGTATGCCATTATGCGGCAGCCCAGGCAAGAAAAACAGCTCGCTATTTGCAGAAATGATCATTAGGGGGCATTTTTCTTCGCAAATGCGCAAAAAACTGAACCGGGGAGGTTTGTCAGTTTCTTTAAAAACTGACAAACCCTTTGGTTTCTAAGTCTCAGGCATATGAATGACTCTGAAAATAATTGATCCAGGTATTGTAAGTATAGGGGGTAAAATAAGTTAGGCAAACAGAGGGTTGAAGTTTTTTTTGTTCTGTCGTGCTGAGAGACTTTCTGGTCTCTGTAATGCACTCATGGATGCAAGTTTACTGTTGTTTTGGTATAATCTTTGCTTTAAGATAATAAAGATATTTCAGACAGTTGGAGGGGCTGTTATGAGTAAGGAAAAGACCAGTTCTGAATGCAGCGGCATGACCCTTGTTGAGGTTGTTGTTACAATGATGGTTGTGGCGATGCTGGCTGTTGGTGTTTACAGCGGTATTGTCCAGGGTTCGAGACTTAATTATGCCGCATCGCAGAGAATAGCGGCATTTGGCATATGCAGGTCGGTGTTGGAAGAAATGAAAAGCGCCGGCTATAATGCCGTTACTGCCACGAATTTCCCTGCGCATTCAGTTACCATAACCCACCTTGGGGGCAGCGATCGTATACCTCTCAGCGGGATGTGCTCCAACCAGATAGCTACTGTCAGCTCACCTGACAGAAAGAATGTCACCGTGTGGGCAAGCTGGAATTACCAGGGCAGGCCTTTTTGGGAACGTGTTGACGGAGTGGTTTATTATCGCGACGCAGAAGTTGCATCAGGATTGAAGGGGGATATTACAGGGGGGATTAACATTAATCCTAATAATAGTCCGGACAATGAGTTCACGCTTGGATTTGCTGACGGTACAACTATCACTCGCGATGATCTTACCCAGGACTATGGCGGATACACCGGACCCGCTGAGATGGTTCATCTGAAGCCTAAGGGCAATGGAAATCAGAATAGTCTGACTTTGAACGGTGAACCTTACACCCTGTATAATGCGAACACCTATGACATAACAGGACCGCTTAGTGTAGACCTCTATAACGACCATATTAATCCATCCGGCAAAGCTGTTGGAAAATGGTGGATAGAGATTACCGCTGCAGGGGCGACGATAGAGCAGGATTAACCCTGGTGAAGCGATGCTGCATGCTTGGAAATTGGATAATGGCAGAAAAGGAACGCTCATGGCTTGCTTAGCAAAAACCGGACGAAGGAGAAGCGGATTTACGCTGCCGGAGGTGGTTATTGCTTCCTCGGTGCTGGTTCTTGTTGCTACAGCGGCTTTGGCCGCTTTTATGACGGCGCTCAAGATGTCTGTGGCGGGCAGCAATCAGGTAAGGTTTACTGCCGAGGGACGTCAGGCCTCACAGAAAATAGCGCACTATATAGAAGAAGGTAAAACAATAGGCGTTACCACAAATGGTTTGGAGATAGTGACTGTAAATCTCAAGCCGGCCCGTATTTATTTTGTTGACGGTGACGGGGATTCTCAGACGGTTAAGGATAATAGTCTGATGTACGATCCAGACGTGTCGGTTTCGGGTAACGAGGTGGAGATATGCGATTATGTTTCAGAAATACCCGGCGAAACGATGTTCAGCATTGTTCCGGCCACGCCTGACGCAGCGAGCGTGAGGTTTCATGTGGGCGACGGAACGAATGTTACACATACTGAATTTTCGGGAACCGGAAAAGGGTACCAGGGTGTGCAGGTAAGGGTCAGCGCCACCCCGCGGAATCTTCAGCGGTGGTATGAGTAGGAGAAAACTGTGAAAGATCGATTTGCAGAGGTCAAGGTTGGCGACAAGAAAGATGGGAGTGTGGTTTTTGCGGTAATCCTTCTTCTTGTCGGCTGTGCTCTGGTTGGAAGTTACCTGACTCTTTCCTCGCATGACGCAAGGCTCAGCCGGATGACGTTGGATCATCAGAAAGCGTTTATAGCCGCCGAGGCCGGGTTGGATTACGGTGTGATGAAGCTCAGGGACATAGTTCTCAATTACCAGCTTTCGCCTTCGATCAGCGCCAGTCAGTTACAGAGCATGATCGACGCGGTTCCGGCTCCGCCGCCTGTCGGCGATTATGTTTATCAGACGCCCTCTGGGGCGAGCGCTTTTAAAATAGGGATGGAGTCGCCGATAATGTCAGGGACCATAACCAACGGCACCGCGTGCAGGGGGTCGATGGGGAATTACCAGTATTTCTCTGTGACCTGTGGAGCAATTAACACCAACAGCGGGAAGGGGACGGTGCTGAAGCAGACGGTTCAGGCTGTCGGGTTGTGCCTTATTCGGTTTGGAGTTTTTTATGAGGAGGATCTGGAGATTATACCGGGGCCGCAGATGGACTTTTTCGGACCTGTGCATGCTAACGGCGATCTGTATCTCAGCGCCAACAACGGGCCTCTTAATTTCTGGGATCGGGTGACTGCGCACGGCAACATTTATCACAAGCGTAAAGATGACGGCCAGCCCGATGGGGACACAAGGATCATTGACGGCAGTTCGAATCTTGTATCTATGAGTCTGCCATCCGGCGACTTTCTTGACAGCGAGCACGCGGACTGGGTTTCGCAATCGTTATCGCGCTGGGATGGCAATCTTCTTTCTGCCGATCATGGAACGGTGAAGTTAAGTCCTCCGATTGACCCGCTGGACGACACTCACGACATTATCGAGCGTCCTTTGTCGACCAACAACCCAGCTTACAAGCAGTCCACTGAAGACGAGAAGTTTGCAAACAAAGCCTGTCTGAAGTTGCATATTCACTCAAATGGCGTACTCAGCGCCACTGATTATTACGGGAATGACGTGTCTGGTTATTTCTCCAACGCTGTGCTGGAGGTTGCATCCACCAACGGCGATTCGGGGGTTGTCGAATACAGCAAAAATTCAGATGGCAGTTATAAAATGATGACGAATGGGTCATACGATGTTTCACAGTCCCATTTCTATGATCAACGAGAGAGCTGTTACATGGCTCCTGTGGATCTTTACGTTGACAGGCTGGTGGCTGATTTTCCGGATATTTATGATGGAACGTACATGAAGGAGGAAGGCAAGGGGATTGTTCATGTGACTCGCGATGATCCCGACGGGGTAAGCAACGGTGTGATACCTTGTGTGAGGTTGAGGAACGGCGGCACCATTCAGCCTAACGGAGGGCTCTCTATTGTGTCCGATCTGCCTCTTTATATTGAGGGCAATTACAATACCAACAGCACGAAACCTGCGTTGGTTGCCGGCGACGCGGTGTCTTTGCTTTCCTCCGATTGGCAGGACGCGAAAAGCGCTCTTAATCTTAATAAACGCGAGCCTTCAGATACTATCTTCAATACGGTGATAATGACCGGTAACAGCGAGACTACCTGGGGCAATTATAACGGGGGTCTGGAGAATGTTTTGAGGTTTCTTGAGGACTGGGGCGGCGATACGGTTACGTTTCGGGGATCGATTATTGATCTATGGTACAGCGAGGTGGCGAAGGGTGAATGGAGTTACGGCAATCCTATTTACAAGGCGCCTGCCAGGGATTGGGGCTATGATAACATATACAGGAGCCAGAGTCCGCCAGGTATGACCAGAGTATTTGGCATGGAAGAGATCCAGTGGCAACGGACGACATTTGACAGGGAGTTTTGAGCGAAGCGGCGGAAATTCATGTTGCCTTTACATTGTTTGGTGGCTGCCCGAGATTTTTTTTATTTTTTTTCACTCTAGGGGTTGACACCCTCATAGGCGGGTGATATAGTCGCTCGAAGCTGAGGCATGGTGCAAGTGCACTTTGATGTTTGGCTGATGTAAAGCGAAGGCGCATATCCTTCCGGATTCCTTTTCAAGGACGATCAGGACGAAGGGATGGTTTTGCGCCTGTTTTATGTCTGGTTCTTTGACAAGAGAATAGCTCACAGCGGGTCTGAATGAAATGACTTCGAGTCG
>CAYTRK010000068.1:0-9501 GCA_964440205.1 uncultured Victivallaceae bacterium | reverse complement strand
ACAGGTCGCGCAGGAGGAATCTGAGCTGCACGCAACCAGATCCTTACGGTTGTGTTTCTTTCCCTTGACTTCAATGCCAATGTCAAAACTGCCAGGCCGCGGCGACACATGGAAAAGCACACTCTTCAAGCGCTCAGTCACAGAATCAATATACTGTGCCTGAGCAAGGAGACTTTTGGCTTTTATCGCCTGTTCCGGGCTCTGGTTGCTGAGATACAAATAGAGAGTGGCAAACCCGTCTCTGAGACCGGAAAGCGTTCCGCCAACATCTATTTTGCCGGCAAAAACGGCCGCCCCAGCGCCAAAAACCCCCGCCCCGGTTAACTCATCAGGTGAAAGAAAAGGAACAACACCATCCGTCCGATCCGCACCCTCAAGAACAGCCGAAAGACTTATCGAACTTGATGAAATTATCAGCCACGGCCCCCTCTGAAGCAGGACCGGTTTTTCATCCGGCTGCAAGTTGCCGTAGGATCCAGGCTTGGTGTTATCAAGAACCACTGCATTAGTCCCCGCCAGCTCAATTTTGCGAGGCAACACGGCAGCTCCGTATTCCGCATTCAATTGGTCGACAACCTGGCCGATCTCCCCGATTACATCCCGCCCGTCGCCAATGTAAATTCCCGCTGTCACTGCAGGAATAGAAAAGTCGTGCGCCTCTCCGCCATACTCGTCACTCATGAGAGCAAGAAAAAATAACCCGTCACCATCGGCATAGCGCTCAATGATCTCTCCGACAGGATTGTCCTCATCAAAAGAAATGCCGATAAGACTGCGAGGAATTGACCATGGACAAATCATCAATGCAGAAGGAGACTTGCCAAGAATTTTCGAAAGCTCCACAAATTGAGCGCTGTGTCTCGCATTCAAACTAGAATCTGCGAGTGATTGAATTGCGCTTGCATACAAAGAAAAAACCTCCGCTTCAGCGCGAAAAGCATCCTCTCCAAGAAACGGCGCCGAGTAACTTATGTCCCCTATCCCAACAGACGCAGTCCCTGTAATCTCAGCCGAAACCCATCCAGCATCCTTCGCCTCATCATCGCCGATCCTGTCAATCCAGAAATCATTGCCCTTTCCCGGTTGAATTTCCGAATAGTGAACCAAGTGCCGGACCGCATTTGGGTCGCGCGAGAAACACGCCACAAAAACCCCGTCCACCGCGGCAGCCGAAAGGAATCCGCGAGAACCCTCGCCCCTCTTTTGAATTCGCCAGATACTTTGCCCGCCTTCAATTCGCACCCGCTCAAATCGCATTCCATCCACTTTGCGGCTGCTACCGAGCCATCTCATCACCTGAGTGTAACCGCCCATCCAGCTGGCAAGAATCCACGCAGGCTGCCCCCCAAGCGACGGCACATAAGCAACAACCGTTCTTTTTCCCGCCACAAGATTCAACAGCTTGTCAATGCCCGGCTCAGCCTGAAGAAAACGTCGTTCCTCTCCTACCCCCGCAAACCGTAAACCAGTCGCCACAACAGGGTTTTTCAAAAGCAACCGCCATCGGCCGGCAAGGTTGTCATGACGGCTTACAAAAGCAGCATGGTTGGGAATGACCCGGTAAACGACCCCCGGAGCATAAGGGAACCAGAAAATCCAGCCTATAGCGCACAGACCAAAAACCAGAAGCGCCAGCAAAATGACAAGACGTCTGTGCTTCATAACCGCACCGCCCCGCATAACTCCGATACTGCCGCAAAACCATGTCGCTCCATATATTCGCTGATTCCCGCCACAGTTAACACCGCAACCTCCGGATCAGCGAAATTGGCGGTCCCTATCGCGACAGCGGAAGCCCCGGCCAGTATCAGCTCAATCGCAGATTCGGCACCCGTTACACCACCCATCCCTATCACAGGAATATTCACCGCCTGCGAAGCCTGCCAGACCATCCTGGTGGCTACCGGATGAATCGCAGCGCCCGACAGCCCGCCAACAATATTGGAAAGAGCGGGACGCCGCGTTTCCACATCTATAACCATTGCCGGGATAGAGTTTATCAGAGAAATTGCATCCGCACCTTCCTCCTCGCAAATGCGTGCCACAGAACCAATATCCGAAACATTGGGCGAAAGCTTGACTATCAGCGGAGAGCCCACTGAAGAACGAACCTCATTAACCACAGTTCTCAACATGTCCGCGTCGGTGCCAAATGCTATCCCCCCTTCCTTGATGTTCGGGCAGGAAACATTCAATTCAATCCCGTCGACTCCATCCACTTCGTCAAGACGCGAGGCAACTTCAACATACTCACATACGGTCCTACCCCAGACGTTAACCACAACGCACACATCGCATCCCCGCAGAAAGGGCATATAATTATCCACAAAATATTCTACCCCGGGGTTCTGCAGGCCAACGGCGTTAAGCAATCCACAAGGGGTCTCAACCAGTCGCGGATAAGCATTGCCCTGCCACTCCTTCACCCCAACACCCTTCGTCACAATCGCGCCAAGCTTATCAACATCCACAACTTCCGCATACTCCTGCCCATACCCGAAAGTCCCCGACGCGACCATCACCGGGTTCTTCAATCTCATGTCCCCGATTTCAACTGTCAAATCAACACCCATAATTGCCTTCAACCCTCAAATCCACCTGCCGACAAGACCTGTCTCGCCCTCTTCCTCACCAGATAATTTCCCCGGCTTCAAAAACCGGCCCATCTTTACACACCCTTCGCAATGCTTCACGACCATTCTCCAGCCTCACCTTCTGGACACAGGCAAGACACGCCCCAAGCCCGCAACCCATGTGACGGTCAAGCGACAGCCATGCCTTCCACCCCCTGCCCGCCGCCCTGTCCCCGATAGCCTTGAGCATTCCGTCAGGACCGCATGCATACACTTCCGGCACAACACCGCTCGACAACGTGCCCGACCATTCATCAAAAGTGTCTGTAACAAGACCCTTTCTGCCCCTCGACCCGTCCTCAGTCGCCACCTTCACGTCCCAGCCCATCGCTTCAAGCTCGTCCGAACAGAGCACATCATCCGCCGTGGCCGCCCCGATAAACGCCACTCCACAACTGTCTGAATGCTCGGCAAGAAACACCAGCGGCGCAATGCCGTATCCACCGCCAACAAGAATCGGCAAAGATCCATCCGCAGGTATAGGGAACCCGTTGCCAAGAGGTCCGAGAAGACTTACCGACTCGCCCTCAACAACCCTGGCAAGAGCTTCAGTGCCCTTGCCCACTTTTTTGTAGATTATGGAAAGATGCCCATCGCCGGAAGCCTTGTATATACTGAAAGGGCGTCGCAAAGTCGCGCCGCTCAATCGAGGCACTTTCAGATGAATAAACTGGCCCGGCGCTGCAGCCGACGCAATTCCAGGAGCAAGAAAGACCAGTTCCCTGTAGTCCCCGCCTCGAGGACTATGCCTCGCAACTGTTCCTTCGATAATCTTCATGTAAGACTTATGAACACCCCATAGAGTTGCCGCAGTTGTAACACCGGTAACACGCGCCGTTGCGCACGGTAATCGCGCCGCAAACATCGCAGGTCGGAGCATCTTCCATGAAATGTTCAAACTGTCCATCTACACGCTGCTGCTCCTGCTCTATCATTGCGGCAGTCATAAGAGGAGCTTGCCCATCTTTTTCCGGAACCTGGTTTTCCTCCCCTTCAGAGTCCTCGCTTGAGGCCGGAGGCAACACTCTGTGCGCCTTCCCCCCGGGAAAAGTGGCGTCCAGCCATCGGAAAATATAGTCAACTATCGACTTGGCAATCGGTATGTCAGGATTCTTCGTGAAACCACTAGGTTCAAAACGGCTGTGCGCAAACTTCTGGCACAGCTCCTGAACCGGAACTCCATACTGAAGACAAAGAGATATGGCAGTGCCGAAGGCGTCCATCGTCCCGCCTACAGTGCTTCCTTCTTTCGCCATGGTAATAAAAACCTCGCCGGGCCCGCCGTCTTCATACATACCCACCGTCAGGTAACCTTCATGCCCGGCCACTTCAAACTTATGCGTTATGGACTGGCGGGTAAGCGGGAGCCTGCGCCGGAGAGGTGTGGGCGTAACACTGGCCTCGGATACTTCCTCTTTCTCATCCCTCCCAACATTCATCGGCTGTGTCTTCTTCGATCCGTCACGATAAATCGCCACGGCCTTGAGCCCCATCTTCCACCCATCAATGTAAGTCTGCATAATGTCGTTCACCGACGCATCATGGGGCATGTTGACAGTCTTGCTTATCGCGCCCGAAAGAAACGGCTGAACAGCGCCCATCATCCGCAGGTGCGCCTTGTATTCAATATAACGCTGACCGTTTCTCGGCTTGAAAGCGCAATCAAACACCTTCAGATGCTCGCTCTTCAAATGAGGCGCGCCTTCGATGGTCTCGTGCTCGTCAATGTATTTTACAATCGCCTCGATCTGATCATCCGTATAACCCAGCCTGGCCAGCGCGGGCCTTACGGTCTTGTTTACAATCTTGAGCATCCCGCCGCCTGCCAGCTGCTTGTATTTGATAAGCGCAATGTCCGGCTCCACCCCGGTGGTATCACAATCCATCACAAAACCTATGGTCCCGGTGGGAGCAAGCAACGTTACCTGCGAGTTCCTGAAGCCGGTCTTCTCACAGGTCCCCAGCACCTCATCCCATACCTCTCTGCCGCGCCGTAAAAGGTACGGAGGACATAGCCCGCTGTCTATCTCGTTAAGAGCGTCGTGATGCATCCTGATTACCTCGTGCATCGGCTCCCTGTTTTTCTCGTATTCGTCAAACGCCCCCTTGACCTGCGCCATCTCCTGCGAAACCGAATAAGCAGCGCCACTCATGAGCGCGGTAATGCTCGCCGCAAGCGCCCGGCCTTCATCATCGTCATAAGGCAGCCCCATACGCATGATCAACGCGCCAAGATTCGCGTAACCCAGCCCCAACGGCCTGAACTGATGTGAATTCTCGGCAATCTGCTTCGTGGGATAGCTCGACCCGTCCACGATTATGTCCTGAGCGATAATAAAAAGACGCACGACATGCTCAAAAAGATCAACGTCGAAATATCCGGACTCATCAACAAACTTCATAAGATTCACCGATGCCAGGTTGCACGCGCTGTCATCAACAAACATGAATTCAGAACACGGATTGCTCGCGTTGATAGACCCAGAGTTGCTGCACGTGTGCCATCTGTTGATCGTCGTGTCGTACTGAACGCCCGGATCACCGCAAATATGAGTCCCTTCGGCAATCTTGCGCATGATCTCACGCGCCTTCAATGTGTCAATAGTCTCGCCGGTCTTAACCGCCTTCGTCTCGAAGACGCCGTCATTCTCAACGGCATGCATAAACTCATCGGTCAACCTCACCGAAGTGTTGGCGTTCTGATACATGACCGACTCATAAGCCTCCCCGCCAAACGTCCCGTCATAGCCCTGCTCAATCAGCGCCCACGCCTTCTTCTCTTCCCTGGTCTTGCAGCTTATGAAATCCTCTATGTCAGGATGCGTCACCTTCAGACTCTGCATCTTCGCAGCCCTGCGCGTCTTTCCGCCGGATTTGATAACCCCGGCAATCTGATCGAACACCCGCATAAAGCTTAAAGGCCCGGAAGGCGTACCCCCGCCAGAAAGCTTTTCCCTGCTGCTTCTCAAAGTGCTCAGGTCCGTTCCAGTGCCCGACCCGTACTTGAACAGCATCGCTTCGTAACCCGCAAGACGCATGATATCTTCCATCGTGTCCTCAACACCCTGAATAAAACACGCCGAAGACTGAGGATGCTTGTACGCGTCTTCCACCGAAGAAATCTGTCCCTTCTCTTCGTCCCACGCAAAACTCGAACGCGAAGGCGAAGACCGCCCGTAAATGTGATACAACCCCACGTTAAACCATACCGGACTGTTGAATAACCCGTATTGATTCAGGCATGCATAGCTCAACTCATTATAAAAATTCTCGGCATCATTGGCGCTCTTGAAATATCCGGCGCTTGCCCCCCAGTCGCTTATGGTCCGCGACACCCGGTTTATAAGCTGACGTATCGAATTCTCACGGTCACCAGTGTCCAGTCCGCCATAAAAATACTTCGAGGCCGCAACATTAGCGGCAAGCACCGACCACTGCTTGGGAACCTCCACGTCTTTCTGCTCAAAAACTGCCTCTCCGTCATCGCCTGTAATTGAAGTGACCCGCTGCTCCCATTCGCAACTGTCAAACGGATCGCCGTCCCTGCTCATAATTCTCGGAACTTCAAGGGCTTCGGCCCTGGCTTTCCCGCCGCCTTTAGCGCCGGTTCGCCGCTGTTTCCTGTTCTGAGCTTTCTGCTTTCCAGCCCCAGTCTCTTCAACAATTTCTGCGGATTCACGAATATCAAGCATAACTATACCCCCGGAAAAATAAAACTAACCACAACATGTGCCACTACAGACGTTCAATACCCAACTTTTACACCATATATAGTGAGATACAAGACAAAATAGTAAAATTCGTAAAATGATACCACACCCACCCCAAAACGCCAAAGCCAAAGCTGGCCGAATTCAAAATCATTCCTGTAGAGTCGGCTCTATGAGCCGAAATCTGCGCTCGATCCTCGCCCCGCTTTCAACTTCTCTTTTCCCTTCTCGCCACAGCTTCAAGTTCAACGGGAGCTCCTTCAAGACCAAAATTCTCACGCAAACTGCGGATAAGATACGATTTATAAGCCCGAACCATCAACTTCGGATCATTCACAAACAACCTGATCCTCACCGGCTGAATACCTACCTGCGTTGCGTAGTAAACCTTAAACTGCTTCCCTCCAACCGCCGGTGGAGCAGTTTTGCCCTGGGCATCCTGCAAAGCCCTGTTAAGCACACCTGTAGGCAACGTTTCCCTTACCTGGCCGGCAACATAGTCGATAGCATCAATGCTCCTCCTTATGTTGTACCCGGAATGCGCAGACATAAAGATAAGCGGGCAATAAGAAAGAAACGGTAAAGCCTTCTTTGCAGCCGCGGCATATTCCCGCTGACTCACATCTTCGGACAAGTCCCACTTATTAACAGCAACTATGCAGCCCTTGCGCCTCTCCTGTATCTCGGAAGCAATCTTCTTGTCCTGCGCAGTCGGGCCCTGCACAGCGTCCAGCAAAAGGACAGCAAGGTCACACCGCCGAATACTGTATTCTGCGCGCATCATTCCATATCTCTCAACCGCAGTCTTGACCTTGCTGCGCTTTTTCATGCCGGCTGTGTCAATCAAGACATAATGCCGCGCATTATCCCCGGATCCCACTTCGAAAGCTATGTCCACGCTGTCTCGAGTAGTCCCTGCCTGATCGGAAACAATTACGCGGTCACTTCTCAAAAGCCTGTTTATATAAGAGGATTTACCAACATTCGGCCGTCCGACTATGGCTACATGGACAGGATTAACATCAGGGGCAACAGTAGACTCCGGCAACTCGTCAAGCGCCGGCTGCATCAGCGCCTCAAGTCCACGGTTCTGTAAAGCGGAAACAGGGAAAACAGGAAATCCGAGTCTCTCAAAATCCGCAGACAACAAGTCACGCTCCGGTGAATCACACTTGTTGGCCGCCACAACCGTAACCAGACCCTTCCCCCTTATCATTGCGGCAACGTCTTCATCAAGCGGCGTAATTCCGGCTGTTGCGTCAGTAACAAGAATTACAGCCGCAGCATCCGCCAGAGCCGCATCAACCTGCTCACGTATGGCCGACTCAATAACGTCGGTATTCTGACGGCGGTCCGGCAAACATAGCCCGCCGGTATCAACAAGATCGAAAACCTGTTCCTGCCACCTGACCTCCCGCATAAGCCTGTCGCGGGTTACACCGCTCTGAGAATGAACAATTGCAATGCGCCTGCCCACGATCCGGTTGAATATGGCAGACTTGCCGACATTGGGCCGGCCCACTATGGCTACAACACGTTTACTCATCAGGATTCACACCTCGGCCAAATCTAATTTTTCTTCTGCTGCTTCTGCTTCTTGGCCCAGGTGTCGCGCAGAGGCACAATTCGGTTGAATACCGGCCGTCCCTCTTTCGAGTCTACCGGATCAACAAAGAAATAGCCCGTTCTTTCAAACTGATACCGCTCTCCGCCCTTCGACTCTCCAAGACATGGCTCCACCATGGCTTTGACAGCCTGTAAAGAGTCCGGATTCAGATACTCCTTGAAATCCTGCCCCTCTTCTGCCTCGTCAGGCCGTTCGCGCGAAAAAAGCCGATCATACAACCGTACACTGGCTTCAACGCAATGGGCAACTGACACCCAGTGGATAGTGCCGCGAACTTTACGCCCGTCCGGCGCAAAACCGCCGCGTGTCTCTGGATCATAAGTACAATAAACTTCCTGCACGTTGCCATCATCGTCCTTCTTTACGCCCGTGCATGTAACGTAATAACCATACCTGAGCCTTACTTCACGGCCCGGCGCAAGCCGGTAATACTTTTTTGGCGGATCCTCCATGAAATCACTTCTCTCTATGTAAAGCTCTTTTGAAAAAGGAACCTGCCGGACGCCCATGGATTCGTCCTCCGGATTATTAACCGCTTCCATCAGCTCTTCCCTGTCCTCAGGATAGTTCTCAATAACAAGCTTCACAGGATCAAGAACAGCCATCACGCGTGGAGCAACCCGGTTAAGCTCATCGCGAATGCAATACTCCAGCAATGCAACGTCAGTAAAACTGTTCACCTTCGTAACACCGACCTTGGAACAAAAATCCCTGATTGAAGCAGGCGTGTACCCCCTGCGCCTTATCCCCCTTATTGTAGGCATCCTCGGATCATCCCACCCCGCCACATAACCTTCCCTCACAAGCTCAAGCAGTTTGCGCTTGCTCATAACCGTATATGTAAGATTAAGCCTCGCAAATTCGATCTGCTGAGGATGATAGAGTTCAAGCTGATCGAGCAGCCAATCATACAACGGCCTGTGCACCTCGAATTCAAGAGTGCAAAGAGAGTGAGTTATCCTCTCAACCGAATCAGAAATACAATGGGTGAAGTCGTACGTGGGATATATACACCATTTATCCCCGGTCCGGTGGTGAACAGCTTTCTTTATCCGGTATAGAACCGGGTCGCGCATGTGCAGGTTCGGCGAAGCCATATCAATCTTAGCGCGAAGAACATACTGGCCTCCCTCGAATTCGCCGGCCCTCATACGTTCGAAAAGATCCAGGCTCTCCTCGACAGGTCGGCTGCGCGATGGGCTCTCCCTGCCGGGACGGGTCGGCACACCGCGATATTCCTTGAATTCCTCCGCGCCGAGTGTGCAAACGTAGGCCTTGCCTTTCTTTATCAGATCAATTGCGCAGGCATATAGCCGGTCAAAGTAATCCGAAGCAAAGTAGAGGTCGCCGCCCCAGTCAAATCCAAGCCACGCCACATCTTCCTTTATCGAGTCAACATATTCCTGCTCCTCGGCTTCCGGATTGCTGTCGTCAAAACGTAGATGACATTTTCCGTTGTACTGCTCCGAAACTCCGAAATTCAAACATATCGATTTGGCATGCCCAAGGTGCAGATAACCGTTGGGCTCAG
>CAYTRK010000067.1:0-9529 GCA_964440205.1 uncultured Victivallaceae bacterium | reverse complement strand
GCTGTTCCATGTAATCGTTAAGCAGCGGCAGGTTCTTTCTCAGGTCGTTAATGGAAACTCCTTCAGAAAGCTCAGAGGCAGAACTGCTTTGTCCCTCCCCTGACTCAGCCAGCTCCTCTTCAGAGAGCAAGGCGCTTCCTTTCGGGTCAGTGAAATTCGCGATTCGCTCACGCAGGACGGAAATAAAGAACCCCATGACATGTTCCAGCGGGCTTTCAACTCCAAACAGGAACGCGTACAGATTATTTTCGCTGATACGGTAACGAATCTGCCCGTTTACTCCGGTGGTCAGGTTATCCTTGGTAACCGCTTCTATCGTGTTCTGGCTTTTAGTGGGATCCCAGGTCAGGTTAACTGCTTCAGTTGCAACGCTGACCTTGTGAACTTGTTGCCATGGCCACTTAAAATACGGTCCACCCGGACCGATAACCTGCAGCGCAGGATACTGGTAGCGTTTCTTCTCCTCCTCCGACAGGTCGGGCATATCAACGGGTTCTGAGTCTGCTCCACCAAGGCGTACCGCCCGGCCGAAGCTTGTAAGTACGGCTCGCTCGTCAGGACGCACGGTGTAGAATCCAGAGATCATCACGCGCACTATCCCGTAGAGAACCAGTCCGGCAAACAGTCCAAGTGCAACCATACCAAGCCTCCATTGTTAAGCGTTGAAAAATCCAACGGCCAGGAGAAAATATTAACTATTCAAGCGCATTTGTCATGCAGTAAATCCGCAAGGTTCATCCCATAATCGTGGTCAACCGCATCAAGCTGAGGGGCAGACCTCATTAACCCGCATATCTCACAAAATGCCAGATTGCAGTATGTCTACGTTTTACCAATTGGCGCCCCCGCAGCAGCGCATTACACGCTCTCACTAAGAAATTCTGTAGATATGCGGGTTAAAGGTCTTTTAGAATTTCAACTACGTCATGAACTGTCGTCCCATCATGAGCAAGAAAAAAGGAATTACTCCTGCCGGAGTCATGGTATAAAGTGATAACTATTCGATCGCCTTGCCTCTCATAACTGAAGTCTTGATTCCGGCTCGAAACAAGCGCCTTTATGTCTTCAATTGCAATCTCTGAAAGAGAGGGCGTTTCATTTTTCCGCGGACTTTCTTTCGTAACAAAAAGGCTGGGAAGAACAAGGAGCATCATCATTATAGCAAAAGTCAATACAACTACGGTCATGATTCTTTTGTTACAATACAGGGGTATTGTTCTGGGGCCCAGTCCCTCACTGGCGTTAACCCATTGGAATGAATCATCGTGGTATTTTTCGATTAATCGGGAGTCATGTAAAATGTTCCTTTGCCTTTTTTCCTCTTGGTCGAAGACATTGGCATCTACTGTCTCAAACTGTTGTTTCGGCATTAGCACAAAACTGCTTACAATTTTATAAAGTGAAAAGACAAGTGCGCATGCTGCGAAGAAGACACCACCGACACCTACAGCATAGATCCAAGTAGCGCTTATTGTTCCATGACCAGCGTAGAGTGCATGGAATTCGGCATTATGAGGATTAAGAAAGAAGGGAAGTGAAATCAAGCACAAGGCTATAGCAACCGGTAGCCAAATCAATATGGCTCTTTTACGCTGGCGCCTCAGCCGTGATATTTTTAACTTTGTAAAAGCCGCTCGACTGTCACTATCACCCTTGCTCATTAAAGAATTCTAACAGCCTGACCCTATACTTCAAGGAAAAGGCTTGCGCCTGCAATCCGGGATTATGTGGCGCTGGTTTTCTTATCTTCAGCTTCCTTTTCGGGTGAGTCGGCCTCGGCCTTTCCGGACGTCTTGCCCAGGTATTCAGGCAAATCAAGTCCGATCTGCTTTGCCAGCTCGTGCATTGGAGGCAGCGCTCCCATAAGCCTCTGGCCCAGACCCGACATGCCGCCTTCGTTGTTGCCTGAATCCCAGACAAATATCTTTTCGATAGGCAGGTCCTGAATCGCCTGTGCCTGAATCGCAGCAATTTCCTGGAGCTTTTCGATAAGCAGCAGCGAAGCAGCCTGTTCCCCAGTGGAGCAGGCTTTGACCAGATCCGAATAGCCGTTGGCTTTGGCCGCGAGTATGGCTTGCACGCCCTTTCCTTCGGCTTCCATTCTGGCAAGTATCGCCGCGGCTTCTCCTTCGGCAATACGAATAGACTTCTGCTTGTCAGCGTCAGCGTTGATGATAACCATTTCGCGATTAGCGTTTGCCGGCACTACAACATCCGCGTTGAGTTTGGCCGCCTCTCTTTCGGCGCGGGCATGCTCGGCCTTCTTCTGTGCGTTTTCGTCGGCAACCCTGATTGCTCCATCGGCTTCTCTCGCTGCGGAGTCACCACGGTTTCGGGCTTCTTCCTCCGCCACTTTCTGATTAGCGTTGTATTCCGCCTTCTGTGCTTCGGATCTCGTTTCGCCTTCCGTTGCCTGAGCATCCAGATCGGCGGATTTAACGCGGCGGTCGCGGTCAGCGGTCGCCTCTCCTATTTCAGCATCAGCATTCGCCGCTGCCACGGCAACTCGCTGGTCTCTCTGCCTTGCAGCCACACCGGTCTGTCCTCGCTTCTCCTGCTCGGCAACATCAATGTTTGCCTGATTAATAGCTTCGGCTGCGGCCCGGCGGCCAAGCGCTACTATGTAGCCTGATTCGTCTTCTATGTCCCTGATGTTGACGTTGATGAGTTGGAGACCTATCTTCTCAAGCTCGCCGGATACTGCTTCGTTGACTTTACCCAGAAACGCCTGGCGGTCCTGGTTGATTTCTTCAATACGCATGGTTGCGATGACTGCGCGCATCTGGCCAAGAATGATGTCCTGTGCCTGGTTTTCGATCTGTTCTGACGACAAAGCCAGCAGCCTGATGGCCGCGTTTTCCATAACGCCCGACTCGGTTGAGATCGCGGCAGTAACTGTGGTGGGAACCGACACCCGAATATTCTCAAAGGAAAGGGCGTTTTTGAGGTCGATGGGAACTACGAACGGTTCAAGATCGAGATATTCATAGGCCTGGATCAGCGGCCATACAAAAGATGCCCCGCCGTGTACGCATTTGGCTACGCCGCGCGAAGTCTTACCGTAAATAACAAGGATCTTGTTTGAAGGACACCTTCTGTATCGCTTCAGAAAACCGATGAACATAACAATTACCGCGGCTGCAAGTATCAATGCCAGAATCAAAGGCACAGGAATCCCGCTCTCACCGTTTCTTGCTGCTTGCGCCACTATTATGCTTGTTGTCGCTAAGAACTCGTTCACTTCCGACCTCCTTCCGGTCCAGGCTGTCTAGACCCTGTCTACTTCTACTGTTGTTTGATCCAATCTGCGTATCACTTTTACAGGCGTTCCGCTTGTTATCTTTCTGCCGTCAGCCGAACGCGCTTTGACATGGGACATTATATTGCTCACCGGGACTTTGACCTCGCCGGTTCCGTTTTCGGAAATGTCAACGTAAACGACTCCTTTTGCGCCAATGCATGATTCTATTCTTTTTGTTCCGTTATGCACCATTTTCATAAACAGGTACAGAAGACCTGTAACACTGAGCATGCCGACAACTCCCCACAGAACCGATATTCCCATTGCCTTATTGAGCGATCTGCCCTGATCCAGGTAAAGGGCTGTGCCCCAGGTGAACAGGGTCAGGAAAGTAAGGACAGAGCGAAGGCTCAGCAGCCTGAAAGCCGACAGGCTGGAATCAGAAGCGCCCTGTATATCGGGGTCGAAATCTTCAACGGCGCCGCCGTCTGCCGCATCAGCGTCCGCGCCGCCATCGTCCGCTCCTATCAGCGCTGCTATCATCTGCCACACGAAGAAGACACTGAAAAACAAAGCTGCGCTATAGAATCCCTGGGTTACACCCTCAAGTCCGTTCCACCATTCAAGCATGACATTTTCCTTTCGTGTGGCCCCCGCAGTTTGATCCGAAGATATCTACTTTTTCAAGAACCGCCGTGTTGATCCTGCGCCCGGCTTTTCTACATGCGTTTTCTATCAGGATTATGGCCTCCCGGTTTGATTCCGGAGACATGCCATCCGCGTCTATTCTCACGGATGTACCCAATCCCTGTATATACTGCTTGGAGTAAATTGTCCTTTTGACCTGCTCGCCGGGCGCTGCGCGTCTGTACCTCCATCTGCGTGTCTTCAGAATCCGCGCGGGCATTTCATCAAGAAAGGTCCGGGCGAAAGACTCGCTGAAATAAGGGCAGCTACTGACGTGTTTCATGCGCGCAGCAAGCATCCTGCCGATGCCCTCCTTGTTGACAAGAAAAGCGCGGTCATCGCGAAATTGCCCATAAGTCAGCCAGTCCGCTTCAGGGCGCCAGTCCATATTCAGAAGCCGACATCCCCAAGGGTTAACCGTTCCGGAGCCTGCCCCGAAACAATACTCTGCCGGGCATTCAGAATTTTCTCTTTTTCGCATGCACCCGGAAACAGCATCCTCCGCTGATTCATATTCGTCGGACTTAAAATCAGACTTGTTTTCATTCACAGGCCGGGTTTGCCGGGGCGCTTCCGACACAATCTTCGCCGTCGGCCGATGATCTTGATCTGACCATTCAATTTGAGAGGTTTGCTTCTGTCTTTCAGAAGGAGGCTGATAATCGGTCGTCACCGGCTCCATTCCCGGAGCAACACCCGCGCCGTCGGGTGTCTCCATCTGACCGGGTGTAGCCATTAATTCCGGTGACTCCCGGTATTGTTCTTTGAACGACTGCAGCCCAGGAGCATCCGCCGTCTTGGAAAGTTCCGATGGTTTCCGGGGAGGTTTAGGGTCTTCCTTCTGCCTGATTTCAGAATTAATCCGGGGATTGTCTGATCTGAACCTGCGAAGCCGGTTTCGGCTGCGTTTGACTATCTGATCAAGGTCAGCGTCACATAGTTTCATGATCCCAGCAAGTCTTTCAATAGGCCTGGACTCGTTATCACTCATTTCCCCATCGACCAGGCTCATGGATACCATATCCTCGATATTAGCCATGCGGGTAGCAGGATCGGGGCCCGGCTGCAGGCTGTATCTGCCTGAAGACGCAAGTTTGCCGGCCTCTTGCATATGTGTCTCGTTTGCGCCGATTCGATCGGCGACATCTCTTAGAAAGAGCCTTTTCTCCGGCTCCGCTTTTCGATCTGCGCCGGCAAGACTCATCACATTTGCAAGGTAAGCGACCTTATCGGGACCAGACAGACTCCGACTCATTCGGGATATCTCCTTATGGTTGATATAGTAAAAACTGTTACTGGGAGATTCTCAACAAAAAAATTCGGCCGGACATGGCAGAGCCCGCATATCTCTACAGACTTCCGAGATGAGAAATGTCGGCGAAAGCTCCGGCGTTCTTGACTTTGTTTCGCGAATGTCATAACAACAATGAACCGTATAACGGGCAAAGCAAAGAAGGAGTTTTGATGTTCAAAAAGGCGCTTATAGCGAACCGCGGCGAGATCGCTGTGCGTATTATACGCGCATGCAAAGAGCTGGGAGTAAAAACGGTTGCGGTCTACTCAGAGGCAGACGAGGAGAGTCTCCATGTAAAACTGGCTGATGAAGCCGTATGTATAGGTCAAGCCCGCGCATTAGAATCATATCTGCTTCCGGATAAAATACTGAGGGCGGCTCGCCGGACTGGCGCTCAGGCGGTTCACCCAGGCTACGGTTTTCTATCTGAAAACGCGGACTTTGCCGCGAGTTGCGCCGATAACAAGATTACATTCATCGGTCCGCTTCCCGCGACAACCAGAAAGATGGGCGACAAGGCTGTGGCACGCGAAACTATGGAACGGGCGGGGGTGCCGTTGCCTCCGGGCACGCATAAGCCTGTAAGGGAACGCTCCACGGCTCTGTCTATCGCTAAGAAGATAGGTTATCCGCTTCTCATCAAGCCATCCGCGGGAGGAGGCGGCAAGGGTATGCGAATCGTTAATTCGCGCAAGGATTTAGGCACTGCCCTGGACTTGTCACGAAGCGAGGCGCAGGCCGCCTTCGGTTCGGCCGACATTTACATGGAAAAAGTTGTTGCTAACGCCCGTCACATTGAAATCCAGATATTGGCGGATAATCACCACAATGTTGTGCATCTCGGAGAGCGGGAATGTTCCATTCAGAGACGATATCAGAAGATGGTGGAGGAATCGCCATCGCCGGCCCTGAATCATAATCTTCGCGATGAGATGGGACAGGCGGCTATTGCCGCGGCGAGGGCAGTAGGCTACTCCGGGGCGGGAACTGTGGAGTTCCTTCTGGACCGGGACGGAAAATTCTATTTCATTGAAATGAATACCCGCATCCAGGTTGAACATCCGGTTACCGAATGGGTAACAGGGGTGGACCTGGTAAAAGCCCAGATCCGCGTGGCAGCCGGAGAACCGCTCGGATTCGGGCAGGAGGACGTTACCGTAAAAGGCCATGCGATTGAATGCCGAATCAATGCCGAGGACCCGGAAGAGGATTTTGCTCCATCACCGGAAACCATCCGCGGGCTGAACCTTCCGTCGGGTCCCGGTGTGCGAGTGGATACGCATGTTTACGAGGGCTACACCGTGCCACACTACTACGACTCTTTGCTCGCCAAGCTGATTGTTCACGACAATACGCGGGATGAAGCTGTAGCCCGGATGAAACGGGCGTTGGCGGAATTCAAGGCTGAAGGAGTAAAAACCACTGTGCCGTACCTGGAACGTATCCTCGGCGAGAAAGATTTCCGGACGGGGCACTATGACACCAATTTTGTTGAAAACATGAAGCACAGCGAATTTCGTAAACGATTGCATTCGCTCATGCACAGCATTTCGGAATCCTTTCATCACCCGCACAATGTTTACGACTGAACCCTTATCGCCAGACTACATATCTCACAGTATTTCGTAGCTGCCTGTCCGCCATCAGGTGGAAGACCGCGAAGAATACTCCGCTCGCGGCAAGCGCACAGGTCACGCTATCTGTTTCAGATTCGTAGTGGTCTTCCGGAGACGAATGCTTTCCGGAGTAATCTCGACCAGCTCGTCTTCGTTGATGTATGAGATGCAGTCCTCAAGGCTCATCACCGCAGGCGGGGTAAGCAGGACGTTTTCGTCGGAACCCGCTGCGCGCATGTTCGTAAGTTGCTTTCCCTTTGCAGGATTAACAACCAGATCATTCTCCCGGGCATGCTCGCCGATTATCTGGCCCCTGTAAACCGGGACCCCCGGCGGAAGAAACATTTTGCCGCGTCGCTGAAGATTGAAAAGCGCATACGCAATAGTGGTGCAATTCTGCATAGAAACAAGCACCCCGTTCTTCCGGTTGCGCATATCGCCAGCGTAAGGACCGTATTCCATAAACACGTAAGATATCAGGCCCAAACCCTTGGTGTCGCTCATGAATTCCGGACGAAAACCAAGCAGCCCGCGGGAGGGAATCTTGTATTGAAGACGTGTAACTCCTTTATGACCCGACATCTCGATCAACTGTCCGCGCCTGGAATTGAGCTTCTGTATTACCGTGCCGGAAAACTCATCAGGAACATCCACCGCCGCAAGTTCATAAGGCTCAAGCGTCTTGCCATTCTCTTCCCGGAATATGACCTTTGGACATGAAACCTGAAATTCATAACCTTCACGCCTCATCTTCTCTATGAGAATAGACAGATGCAGTTCACCGCGTCCGGAAACCTTAAAACCCTGGCCGTCGGGATTCTCTTCAACCTGCAAAGCCACATCGCTCAGAATCTCGCGTTTCAGCCGCACATCAAGATTGGACGCTGTTACGAATTTGCCTTCTTTACCCGCGAATGGTGAATTGTTCGGCATAAAAATCATACTAAGGCTCGGCGGGTCAACTTCAAAAGCAGGAAGAGGTCTGGGCTGTTCCGGGCAGGTGTATGTGCTGCCCACGGTGACCTCATCTGCTCCCGCTACGGCAATAATGTCGCCCACGAACGCGCTATCAGTCTCAACTTTGGCGCTACCTTCAAACCGGTAAAGCTTTGTAATCTGCGTCGAAAGCAACTCTCCGTTCCGATCAGACACTACCACGGGCATATTAATGCGAGCCTTACCGCTTGTGATCTTCCCGATTCCTAGACGTCCCAGAAAAGCGCTGTAGTCTATTGAGCTGACCTGAAGTTGAAGTGGGTCCTCACTTTTCCCTGAAGGATGCGGAATATGCTCGATTAAAGCATCAAACAGAAGCTTCATGTCCTCGCCGGGTCGATGCGGGTCGTCCGAAGCATAACCGTCCTTGGAAGAGGCATAAAGCACGGGAAAATCCAGTATATCGTCAGGAGCTTCAAGTCTGACGAAAAGATCAAAGACCTGATCCACAACCCAGTCCGGCCTGGCATCCGGTTTGTCTATCTTGTTGATAATGACAATTATCGGAAGTTTCAGGGCAAGCGCTTTCTTCAGGACAAAATAAGTTTGAGGCATAGGCCCTTCCTGGGCGTCAACAAGCAGCAGCGCTCCGTCGGCCATCCTCAATACGCGCTCCACCTGGCCGCCAAAATCAGCGTGCCCCGGGGTGTCGATAATGTTCACCCTGTGAGCTTTGTACAGGAAAGAGCCGTTTTTGGATGTAATTGTAATTCCCCGTTCGCGCTCCAGGTCCATTGAGTCCATCAACCTTTCGGCCACCTCCTGGTTTTTGCGGAATAAACCGCTTTGCCTGAAGAGCTGGTCAACCAGGGTGGTTTTTCCATGATCCACGTGCGCAACAATGGCCACATTTCTTATTTTAGCGGGGTCATTCACAATAATGTAAAATATCCTTATATATAGGGAGGACAGAAAAGGAGCAGAATATAGTGAGGTGATTGCCTGTTGACAAGGAAAAGGCGCGCCGAAGCGCGCCTTTTCATCTATCCGAGCAATTTGCTCGAACTATATTTTCTACCAGCGGTTGCCTCTGCCTCCACCATTGCGGCCACCGCCACCGCCGCCACCGCCGCCTCTTGGCTTGGGACGGGATTCGTTGACGCGCAGAGCGCGACCCATGAAGTCCTTCTCATTGAGAGCTTCAATAGCAGCTTCCGCCTCGGACTTGTCCGGCATATCGACGAAGCCGAAACCCTTGGAGTCGCCCGAGAACTTGTCAGCTATAACCCGGGCCGAGTTAACTGTACCGTATTCCGAGAATAGGTCTTTGAGTTGCTGATCGCCTGCCTCATACGGCAGATTTCCTACATAGATATCCATGAAGATATCTCCTTATGTGTGCCATTCGTGTCTATTGTCCAATGCTGCACGATGACACGAAGTGCGGATCGGGATCGACTAAAAACAGTCGAGCAAAGCGAACCATGCAGGGGAGATGGAATTGATGCAAGCACAATTTTCAAATTTCTGCAATGATTCAGCAAATACCTTGCAGGTTCCGGAAAGCATTTTTGCGAAAAAACGGCAATTAGCCTGATCTATTCACGCGCCCGGTCAATGAGAATGTGGCAGCATACATCATCTTCACTTTTCTGAGATTTAACTTGCTATCCTGTCCGAACAGTTGTATTTTCGTGGTTAATACTTGCGTTGGAACCTCATTTGCATAGTTCTGATACGATCTCCTTTTGATCC
>CAYTRK010000066.1:0-9551 GCA_964440205.1 uncultured Victivallaceae bacterium | reverse complement strand
CGGTTCAGGAACCATTAAGAAAACAAATCTACCCACAGATTCCGCGGAAGACCCAGAATACAAAGATCACAGTGAAGAAGAGGAAGATTAAAACTACGAAATACACTAAAGAACGCTAAATTGCCGGAGCTTTGCTCCGGCAGTTTTCTCTTTTTTTGCGTATTTAGCGTATTTTGTAGTTTATAATCTCTTCCCGACCCTCGCGGGGGCGGGCAGGTGTGGAAGTGAGGAAAATGAAAAATAACAGCAATAGAAAGATAAGCCGAAGGCGGTTCCTTCAGGCCGGCGGTTCCGGACTGGCTGCTGCGGCAATCGGGTTCCCTTCCATTGTTGCTCCCTCACGCGGAAAGCAACGATCTATGATTGTACTCGGCATTGACGGCATGGACCCTTCGTTAACCCTTAAGTTCGCGCGCGAAGGCTTGATGCCTAATGCTCTCAGGCTGATGAAAACCGGAGGATTCTCACAGCTAGGCTCCAGCGATCCGCCGCAAAGTCCGGTGGCATGGTCAAATTTCATCTCAGGCACAAACCCAGGAGGACACGGTATTTTCGATTTCATCGCTCGCGACGCGGCAACTCTCAAGCCGTACCTGTCGACTTCAAGAATGGAAGGCGACCCGAAAACCGTGGATATCGGGAAATGGAAAATCCCCATAGGCGGGCAGGAAATGGTCAATCAACGCAAGGGCCCCGTCTTCTGGAACTCGCTGAAAAACCACGGGGTCGATTGCCGGATAATCAAGATACCATCCAACTTCCCGCCAAACGACACTTCAGCCACTACTCTTTCAGGACTCGGCACGCCCGACGTGCGCGGAAGCTACGGCATATTCTCGTTCTTCACGAACGACCCGAAACAGTTTACGCACGACGTCTCAGGCGGACATATTCAGAAGATTCATATTTCCGACAACACAGCAAACTGCACACTTCCGGGCCCGGACAATTCTTTTTCCAGAAAAAAAGAATCAGCGGATGTGCCTTTCAAGGTATATATTGATCCTTCCTCCCGCACCGCAAAGATTCATATCCAGGAGTCAAAACTTATATTGAAGGAAGGCGAATGGAGCAGATGGGTTCCCGTCAAATTCCGCATGCTTCCGCCCCTTGTGACCGCTTCCGGGTGCTGCCGGTTCTATCTCAAAAAAGCGGGCAAGCGCTTCGATCTATATGCGTCACCTGTAAACATAGACCCAGATGATCCTTATATGCCGATTTCAACGCCGGGAAGTTATTCACGACGTCTTGCCAGAACTATAGGCAGATTTTACACGCAAGGGATGCCTGAAGACACAAGCGCTTTGTCCGCAGGAGTCCTGAACGATGCCGAGTACCGTAATCAGGCTATGTATGTGCTCAAGGAAAGAGAAAAGATGCTGGAATACGAATTCAACAGGTACAATGGCGGTTTCCTGTTCTTCTATTTTTCTTCCATTGACCTTAACAGCCACGCATTCTGGAGAACCATTGATCGATCGCATCCCATGTACAACAGCGATGTTGCCCGCCAGCATGGCGATTTCATTCCTTTCCTGTATCGCCAAATGGACAAAGTGATTGGCCAGACTATGTCTTTCCTGAACGAGAAAACCGACCTTCTGGTAATGTCCGACCACGGGTTCGGCCCGTTCAGGCGCAAGTTCCATTTAAATTCATGGCTTATGGACAACAACTACGCTTCCCCGGCAGCCGGCACATCCCAGGGCAGCGCGGGATATTTCGCGGATACGGACTGGAAAAGAACCGCTGCTTACGGGCTCGGCCTAAACGGCCTTTATCTCAACATCAAGGGCCGGGAACCCGAGGGCATTGTCGACCCGTCAAACAAAAACCTTCTTCTGAACAAACTCAAAAAGCATCTCGAATCCGTGAAAGACCCGCAAACCGGCAAACGCGTGATTTCTAGAGCATGCATCCCAGAACAGATCTACAGCGGCCCGCACACGACAGACGCACCTGACCTTTTAGTATGTTACAACCACGGTTATCGCGCCTCGTGGGACACCATAATAGGCAAATACCCCCGCAAGCAGATAGAAGACAATAAGGATCCATGGAGCGGAGATCACGCCATAGATTCAACGCTGATCCCTGGCACACTGATCGCCAGCACAAAAATCAAAGCTCAAAAACCGTCCCTGTCCGACCTCGCCCCCAGCATTTTAAAAAGATTCGGAGCCCCGGTCCCGAAAGCAATGACCGGAAAAAATATCTTTCAGGAGAAAGAGAGATGATTCACCACAAAAAACACAAAGATCACAAAGACGGAAAAGAAAAGAGGAAGATTGAAACTACTAAACACGCTAAAGGACGCTAAATTACCAGAGCTCTGTTCCGGCAGTTTGCCTCTTTTTTTAGCGTATTTAGCGTGTTTCGTAGTTAAAAAAGAGGAACGGAAGGAAAATCATGTTTGGAAATAGAATCAAGATAGACACAGACCTCTATGCACGACTTGAGACCGCGGCGTCGAAACAGGGCTATTCGTCAACAGATGAATTTATCAATCACGTTCTTGAAGAGTCCGTCGAGACAGATGAAAACAACGAGTCCGAACAGGCAGTAAAGGACAGGCTCAAGGGACTTGGTTATATAGAGTGAAAACATGATCCGAATCTTGAATGCCATAATGAACTCGCTATGCAACGCTCTGCTATGGCCTGTCAAAGGTTTCGACCCTTGGCTGGGCATGGCTATTGTATCTGCATTTACCGCGCTGCTCCTGGTGTTCATATTCAAACTGGTTTCAAATCAGCAGAAACTCAGCGCCGCCAAGAAAAAGCTTATAGCGCGCCTTCTCGAATTTGCGGTATACAAGGAAGATACGCGAACCTGCCTGAGCGCATTCGGGCGGGCCATGACCGCAAATATTCAATACCTCCGCCATATCATGCTCCCGCTGGCCGTGTGTATGGCGCCAATGTTTTTTATCCTCGTGCAGATGGGAACCAGGTTTGCGCATCGCCCCCTCCGTAAAGGCGAAACAGCCGTACTGGAGGTAAATCTTTCAAATGTTTCAACAGGATTAAACGACACAAAAAAGATCATCACTTCTGAAAATCTTGAAACTACCGGGCCGGTCCGCATACCGGCTCTGAACCAGATCGCATGGAGATTGACTGTACTCTCGGAAGGCCCCGCCTATTTCAAGCTGAAGAACAAAACCAACACAATCGAAAAGAGAATCGCAACAGGCAAAGGACTGATACCAATTCCAGATCTCTTCCCCTCCCCCAACCAGTATTGGCATAGGATCATAAACCCTTCAGCTTCCAGCCTCCCGCAAGAATCCAACACGAAATCCGTCCATGTAATCTACCCCCTAAGAACTCTCTCCATAGGCCTTTACGACATCCACTGGCTTGTCGCCTTTGTTGCATTGACACTGATATTCGGCTACTCTTTCCAGAAATTGTTTCGAATCACTATATAGATAGACAATAGAGAAAGGAAAACTGCAAACATAGAAACGTAAAGAAAGCTTAACTCAAAAATCACAAAGACGGAAAAGAAAAGAGGAAGATTAAAACTACGAAAGGCGCGAAAAGACGCTGAATTGCCGGAGCATTGCTTGGGCAGTTTTCCCTTTTTAGTGTATTTAGCGCATTTCGTAGTTTCTCTCTTCTTCTTATCTTCTCCTTTTTTCTCCGCTCTTTGCTGCTTTTGGAGTGTTTCGTAGTTTGTAAAACATCATGAATGCAATACATCGAAAGTTCCTTGACCGACTCCTTTTCTTAGCAGGTCTGGCCTGTGTGCTTGTAGCGCTGATCCTGTGGCTCAAGCCCGGACAGAAACCGCAATACAACGTTCTGCTCATAACACTGGACACCACCAGGGCGGATCGGCTGGGAAGCTACGGCTACAGCCCCAGCATCACGCCGAACCTTGACGCTCTTGCCAGCGAGGGCATGGTTTTCGAAAACGCATTCTGCAACGTCCCCTTAACGCTGCCCTCACATACCTCTCTTCTGACCGGACTGCTTCCCCCTGAACATGGGCTGAGATTGAACAGCCGCGGTGCACTGAAGAAAGACGTTCCCCTGCTCCAGGAACTTTTCGCAAACTCGGGATACAACACTGCCGCCTTTATAGCTTCACCCGTTCTTGACGCCCGATACGGACTTGATCGTGGCTTCAAACTTTACGACGACGAGATAGATATCCGCACAGCCATAGGCGAACGCAGCGAATCAATGTACAGGCGCGGTGATATCGTCGCAGGGCGATCCGCTAAATGGATTCAGTCGCACGGCAACAAAGCGCCATTCTTCTGCTGGGTGCATCTTTATGATCCTCATTTCCCTTATTACAAGCATTCAGATATTTTCGGAGAACAATTCGCCGATACGCCATACGAAGCCGAAATTTCTTTCACAGATATCCAGGTCGGCAAACTGCTGAAAGCTCTCGAAGAGACCAATCTTAAAGATAATACACTGATAGTTGCAGTCGGCGACCACGGCGAAACCCTCGAAACAGACCCGCGCCACGAACCAAGGCCGCACCATGGTTATATGCTGCACAATCCCTCAATGCATGTGCCTATGATCCTCAGCCTGCCGCGCGAACTGGAGGCAGGCAGCCGTGTCAAGAAAGAGGTGACATTGATTGATCTATTCCCGACCATTTCCTCAATCGCCTCAGTTCAACATCCACCCTCCTCCGGTCGGAACCTGCTTGAACTGTCTGAGAAAAACAATCAGACAGCCGATTCCGTCTATGCTGAAACTCTTCTACCTGCATCCTTTGGGTGGGGCTCGCAGAGAATGATTGTTGCCGATAACTGGAAATACGTTGAGTCTCCTGAAGAAGAGCTTTACAACCTCGCGGCAGACCCCCTGGAAACCAACAATCTTGCGAAACTCGAAACAGGACAACTGCATAAGTTCCGCGGGATGCTGGCCAGCCTGACTGAAAGCATGGAAATCCGGGATGGCGACGAAGTCAAACTCACGCCCGAAGATGCCCGGGCCATCCAAAGCCTCGGCTACGCCGGAGGAGGCGTAGAACTGAGATCAGGTCCGACGGAAGCGCTTGCGGGAAAGAAAGACATAAAGCAGATGCTGCCGGTTTTACGACAGAGCGCGCGGGCTCAGGAGCTGATGAAAGACCACAAAAACAAAGAGGCTCTGGCTATATGGGACGAAATACTTAAAAAAAGCCCGGAAACCATGACCTTCCGTGTGCTATACACATCCGCCCTTATGGAAACGGGGCGCGCAGAAGAAGCGGAGAAGAAACTTCGCAAACTGCTCACGGAAGCTGACGAGGATACTGACAAAACAAGAATGAAACACATTATCCTCAACAACCTGGCATACTGTCTCAGCCGGATGGGTAAATACAACGAGGCGATGCCCTACATAAAGAAAGCTCTCGGAATACAACCCGATCAAGGCGCATATCATCATACCCTGGCAACAATTTTCGCCGGACTCGGCAATATGCCGAAAGCAAGGCTTGCCGCCCGCATGGCTTTCAGGCTTGATCCTTCAAACGCGGAACACCTGATTTACTGTGCCAGGATGGAAAAAGAAACCGGGAATATAGATAAAGCAAAAGAAATCCTGGAAATTGTCCTCGAAGCCCAATTCCCATCTCATTTCAAGGAAGAAGCGAAACAACTACTAAACACTGTTTTGAACGCCCAATAACCAACACGGAATATCCAATGATGAAGGAACGAAAATACGACTTGGAAGACAGGTGTGTGGCGTACGCAGTAAGAATAATCAACCTTTCCGAGGCGCTTCCCAAAACAAAAGCCGGAAATCATGTATGTACTCAGATCTTGAAAAGCGGGACATCTCCAGCGCCAAATTATGGAGAAGCTCAAGGCGCTGAATCTCCAAATGATTTTGTTCATAAACTGAAGATAGCGCTCAAAGAACTGCGTGAGACAAAAATCTGGTTAAAGATCATTGTTAAGGCTAGAATGATCGAACCAGAGGCTGCACTTGATTTCCTGCTACAAGAAACAGACGAACTAATATCAATAATGTTCACGAGCATTAGTACAGCAAGAAACAACAGAGACAGGAAGAAAGGTATGCAGTAATTCATTGAACATTGGATATTCCGTGTTGAATATTGGATATTCCCCATATGAAACTTACAAACAACAACTCCAAACTCGACAGCGCTATTGTGCTGATGTTTTTTCTCTCCGGCTTCTCTGCCCTAATCTACCAGGTTCTTTGGGTGCGGATGCTTACAAAATACGTGGGCGGCAGCGCATTTTCCATAAGCATTGTGCTGACCGTATTCATGGGCGGGCTCGCGCTCGGCAGCATCATAGCATCCCGCTTCGTGGACAGGGTTAAAGAAGCAAACGGTTTAATTCTTCTTTACGGCTTAATGGAAGCAGTAATCGGTCTTTGCGGCATCCTGATCCCTGTTTTGATTCTGTTTTTCGAACCATTGTACCGTGTCTTGTACTCGGCCTTCTACGAACAATTCCTTGTTTACAATGTTCTGGCATCTCTGTTTTCCGTGGTAATATTGTTGATCCCGACCTCTCTCATGGGCGCAACGCTGCCTGTGCTGTCGCGTTACTACCTTCAAACATTCCCGCAGATGGGAACAAGGATAGGTAAACTCTACGGAATCAATACACTGGCCGCAGCGCTGGGCGCTTTGCTCAGCGGCCTGTGGATGATCTATAAATTCGGCGTCTATGGCAGTCTTGGCATCGCGGTCGCAATCAACATTGCTATCGCAATCATGTGTGTCCTGCTGGTGGGTCGCAGTGTCCGTTGGAAATCCATACTTTCCCTCATTCCGGCATCCCGGCAGAACGACTCAGCCAAACCTGCTAACACAAAAGGAATACTCCTCATTCTTGCGGTCTCGGGATTTTGCGGGATGGGTTATGAGGTCGTCTGGACCCGACTGATCGCGCTGTTGGTTGGTCCCACTACCTACTCATTCTCCATAGTTCTGTTTACCTTTATAACGGGACTAGCTCTCGGAAGCATGCTGTTCGGAAAGCTGTGCGACAAAACCACGCGTCCGTTCACACTTCTGGTATTCACGCAGCTTGGAGCGTGTCTGCTTGCTCTTGTAACCAGTCATCTTCTTGGTTCATCACAGGTGTTTTTTGCGAAGCTGCTTTATGAGTTCAAGGCCCATTTCTTCATGGTTGAAGCCGGCAAATCGCTTGCGCTTTTTGCCTTCATGTTGCCCCCTACCCTCATGTTCGGAGCTGCCTTCCCGATCGCAACAAAAGTTCACACCATGAATCTTAAGACCGTAGGGAAATCCGTGGGATCCCTTTATGCCGCAAATACCGTTGGCGCTCTTTTAGGTTCGTTTCTTACCGGCTTTGCGCTTATTCCTTTCATCGGCAAAACAGACAGTGTATCCATGCTCGTTATCGGCCAGTCCCTGACAGCCCTGGTTGTTCTTTCCGTCTATTCGTTTGCGCGACGCAAACCCGGCGCCGCGTCCGGCCCGAACATCATCGGACTCGGCAACCGCAGCCTTGTGCCCGCTCTTCTCCTCGGCGTCCTGGTTGTTATTCTCGCTTTTCCATTTCCCGACTGGAACACAGCATCTCTCGCAAGAGCCAGGTACCACCGATTCGACAGAGTAGAACCTGCGCTGAAATCCATGAACTTCGCGTCCGCCCTGGTGAATCCCGGGCGCCTTGAAAAAATTGTTCCCCCTGATGACGAGGAAATCGTCTACATCAACGACGGGATAGGCGGTTTTATAGCAGTGGGCAGATCGCGAAACGCGCTGGGTGCGTCCAACGTCTTCTTGTCTATAAGCGGCAAGACCGACGCATCAACCCGTCACGATATGAGCACCATGACCCTCTCGGGACAGATACCAATGCTGTTCCATCCCGACCCGAAGGATGCCCTCGTTGTCGGGCTCGCAAGCGGAATAACTGCGGGGGAAATGCTCCGCTATCCCATAAACAAGCTGGACGTTCTTGAAATCAGTCCCGAAGTTGTGCATGCGTGCAGCTTCTTTAAGGACTGGAACAATAACGTCCTCGCTGATCCAAGAGCAAAAATAATTACTCAAGACGCGCGAACCCATCTTGCATTATCAGACAGCAAGTACGACGTAATAATGTCAGAACCTTCCAATCCCTGGATGGCAGGAGTTGCGAGTCTTTTTACACTTGAATACTTCAGGGACGTCAAAGAACGCTTGAAGCCAGGCGGTATCTTTGTCCAGTGGTTCCAGACCTACCAGACAGACTGGCGGACTTTCTCCATGATGGGCGGCACTCTTTCACAGGCCTTTCCCAACATGGTTCTAATGCGAAGCGATACCCAGGGCGCCGACTTCCTGTTCGTCTGCTTCAAGGACGATGATGCCTCACTCTCCCTGAAAATCGCTGAAAACAACATGAAATATTCCAGACGTTCAACCAACATGAATCTTGCCCGCCCGGAACTTCTGTTTCCGCTCGTGTTGTCGACACGACCACAAGCCCTCTTCGATAAATACCAGTCCCATACGGAAAACCGTCCTTATCTCGAATATCTGGCCCCGCGGCAATTGTACTCCGGCGGCGAGGATATCGCATCCAGAGTTACCGGACGAGGAGAGATCTCCGATGACATACGCCGCGGAATGGCGTCGTTTAATGATGTCGCTGTCCGTGTGGACTTCGCCGCTTTTATGGCATCGATGAATGTAATGCCGTTCAACCTTGTCAACCAGGCTGATCTGCCCGAGCCGCATTCAGAGCGTCTCAGAACGATACACACAAGCTACTGTCATGAAAACATGGTAGAGGATTACAATAACATCATAATTCCGCAATACAGAAACTCATGCCTGTCCGTTCACAAAACAATACTGAAGCGGCGAAAAGAACAACTCCAGGCTGATTCTGCGGAGAAACACGTACTGGCGCGAATCTGTTTTGCGCTCGCGGATGTCCATCGGACCGCTCAGGATTACAGTGACGCTGCCCTCTTGTACGCGGAGGCTGTTTCGCATATGCCGGATTTCCGGCTAGCCCTTAAAAATCTGACCGCCAGTTATGAACGCCTCGGACGTTCCGGAGAGGCCATTGAAACGCTGGATCGCCTGCTTGAACAAACCCCGAAATCACATACCCTGCTGACCCGCAAAGCCTCGAACCAGCTCAATCTGGACTTGAAAAAGGCGGCTCTTGAAAGCCTCGAACGCGCCCTTAAACATAAACCGGATTATGTTGCTGCTCTTTCCGCGGCGTCAGGCATACACGGCATGCTCGGGAATTACGAAAAGAGCGTCGAATACGGCTTCCGCGCGCTGGACGAGGATCCGAAACAACTCAGGGCCTACCGCAATCTCATAGCTGCCCTGGTCCGGATGGACCGCCTTGGACAAGCTGCCCGTGTAGCGCAACAAGGCCTCGAATGGTTCCCGAACGATCCAATGCTCCGGAATGTCTTTTCACAAACCAGACAACACATACAGGAATAATTCAGGAGAAAGAGAAACCACGAAATACCCGACTTCGCTCAGTTAGCTACGGCAGGCGTAACTAGACCCCATCCGAAAAGGGTCGGAGGGCAAGAAGACGGGCAAAACCGAAGAAA
>CAYTRK010000065.1:3763-9631 GCA_964440205.1 uncultured Victivallaceae bacterium | reverse complement strand
TGAAGTTTGAAGTTTTAAGTTTGTCTTTCATTCAACACAAGCCTCGCAGTGGCGCTATCCGCGCTCGCAACAGGAATTCTATGAGATATGCGAGTTGAGCATTTCATATCCAAATTGAACCCGCTCATTCTCCTTTTTGAATAGTGCGCACGGACGGATGTAGACGCAAACAGCCGAATGAAATGGTTGTGAGGATTAGTTGCTTCTTTTCCCGGACTTTGTGGCTTTAACGAGTCAAAATGGAAAAAGCTGTTTTCTCGTTTCTCAACCTGACACCGTGGCCCTCCAGTCTGAAACCACAGCATGAGACCCGGATCGGCCTTACTCCTCAAGCGGCATGGGATTGCATAAATTCCTGTCCGAACAGGCAACCCGGCCGCAGTTGAAACATATATACTGCGGATCCTTCACAAGATCCCGCACTTCATCAAATCTCTTCTGGCTGACCAGAACACACAAATGCCCTTCGTGATCGCCGCAACATTTATTCTCCGTCATTCTTTTTCGTTTCCTTTCTTTTTACCTTGATCCTCAGAGAGACAGAAACTCTGCCACTCACCCGGGCCGGCGCTCCCGAAGGGATACCGAACCGGCTCAATTCCTTTTTCTTCAAGTTCGTGAAGCACAGGAGTGAATACATCCCACGCCGCAGCCAATTCGTCCTCACTGATAAACAGACTCTTGTCTCCATGCAGAACATCAAGCAGAAGACGCTCATATGCGTCTGGAATAGGTTTATCAAAAGCCGAAGAATATCTCAAATTGAGATCCGATTCCACCAGCTTCAGCTTAAGCCCCGGCTCTTTGTTCATTATCTTGAGCATCAGGGACTCGTTTGGTTGTATCTGGATTATCAATTCGTTTGCCGGCACACAGCTCGTCGGTTGCCCACAGAAGATGTTTTTCTCAATCTGGTTGAAAACAACCCTTACACTGTTGCACTTCTCGTCAAGACCTTTGCCGGCACAAAGAAAGAACGGGACACCTTTCCAACGGTCATTGTCGATCTCCAGCCGGGTCGCGGCAAAGGTGGGCGTTATGGAGTCATCCGGCACAGAATCCTCCTCCCGATAACCTTTAACCTGTTTGCCGCCCTTCTCGGCAGACACATACTGCCCGATGACGAACCTGTCCAGGGAAGGAGGTCTAATATTCCTCAGTATTCGCACTTTTTGATCACGGACTCGGGCTGGATCAACTAATTCCGGCTTTTCCATGGCAAATAAAGAGACAATCTGCATCAAGTGATTCTGCATCACGTCCCTGATAATGCCAAACCTGTCAAAATACCCGCCGCGGTTCTCAACCCCTGAGTCTTCCTTCCATTCCACTTCCACCCGTTCAATGTGCCGCCGGTTCCATAAAGGCTCGAATACCGAGTTGGCAAAACGCAGGACCATGAGGTTCTGTATAACCTCTTTTCCAAGATAATGGTCAATCCGAAAAATCTGCCGCTCAGTGAAAACCCTTCCGATTAACCGCGTCAACTCGTCAGAAGACTGGCGGTCGCGGCCGAAAGGCTTTTCGATGACTACGCGAGTCCACGGCCCCCCTTCTTCGCAACTGACGAACCCTGCGCCGCCAAGCGACTGCGCAACATCCGCGAAAACCGACGGGGGAATTGCAAAATAGAACATCCTGTTGACTTCTTTTGCCCGCTCCTGTTCCTTCATTCGCTCGTAAAGGTTAAGAAAGGAGTCCGACGAATCATACTGTCCGGACACGTAAAAACACCTGGCCAGAAATTGCTTCTTCAAAGACTCGCAATCAGCTCCGGGCCTCGACCTGCAAGAGAGATTCGCGGCAATCTTCTTCCGGAAATCCGAATTCGACATGCTGGATCTGGCGAATCCGAAAACGTTGAATTTCTCCGGTAGCTGCCCCTGGCTGTATAATGCGAAGAACGCCGGTATTATCTTGCTTCCGGCCAGATGCCCTGAAGCCCCCACAATAACAACACTCAATTCTCTATCTTTCATCGGCGCTTCCCTTTGCTTTGTCATCCCTTCCCGCCCCCGGCAGTTGCAATCCGTGCTCCTTTGCTGAAATACTCCTTTGCCGCAAGCCGGACGCCGGGGATGCGCCTGGGACTCACGCTTACTGTGCTGATTCCAGCATCAAGAAACCGCTTTACATACTCCGGTTCTCCGGCCATCTCGCCGCATATGGAAACAGGTTTGCCGGTACTTCGGCCCGCCTGAGCTGTCTCTTCGATAAGCCGCCAGAATGCAGGACGATCCGAATTGTAATCGTAAGAAACCATCTCGTTCTCACGATCAACAGCAAAAAGATACTGAGTCAGATCATTTGATCCGATACTGCCGAAATCGGCTTCCTTGAGCAACTCCTCAGCCGTCAGGCAGGCAGACGGAACCTCGAACATAACTCCATGACGGATAGTCCCGGTTTCAATTTCCGCAGTATTTTCCAGGAACTCTTCTTTTATTTCCAGAAACTGGTCCACGTCGACTATCATGGGATACATAACATGTACTTCGTGATCCTTCGATACCCTCGCAAGCGCCCGCGCCTGCTTCCTGAAAAGCTCCTTTTCGCCCAGAAGCAACCGCGTGCCACGCCATCCGAGAGCTGGGTTTTCCTCCTCCCGGACATCCAGAAACGACACGCTCTTGTCACTCCCGATATCCAGAGCCCGAATCAGTACCACCCGCCCTTTGAAAGCATTCAGGACTTCGTTGTACCTTTCGTACATCTCGTCCTCTGAAAACATCCTCTGCTTTGCAATTATCTCAAATTCCGTTCGGAAAAGACCAATTCCTTCGGCCATCATCTCCTCTGCATCTTCTATGTCGGAATGAAGGCTGAGATTCGCCATAACCTTCAGGCCCTTAACAGGTTCGACTGCGGTCGGTTTCCGGAATATTCGGGTTGCATGGGACTTTGCCTCACGGATAGTGTCTTCTTCGGGCCACACCACTACTCTGCCGGTATGCCCGTCAACAAGCAGCTCAACCCCGCACCCGACCGAGTTCCTGAAACCGGCCAGCCCGCTTACTGCGGGAATGCCAAGCGCGCGCGCAAGTATAGCCGCATGCGAAGTCCTGCCGCCCCGCTCAGTAATAAAGGCAACTGTATGTTCAACGTCTATATCCAAAGTCAAGCTGGGCGTCAGTTCCTCGGCCACCACAACCCGGTCACGTCCGCGCTGACAAAGAGAATCACCCTCACATTGAAGCGACGGACTCATGTTTCCGAGCACATCGAGAAGACGGCTTTTAATCTCGCCCACATCTGTGGCCCGCTCGCGCAGGAATTCATTGTCAACCTGCCTCATCCGGTTCTCAAGCCGGTCAAGCGCCCGACTCACCGCAGATTCGGCATTGTGATGCTGCTCGTTCACTTCTTTTTTCAGGCTGTCCAGCAGTTGCTCATCTTTGAGTATCATGATGTGCGCCACAAATATTTCCGCTTCAGCCGGACCAATATCCCGCTCAACCCTCTGCCTGACTTCTTCGAGCCGTTTACCGACCAGTTCCACAGCGCGATCCAGACGCCGCAACTCCTTCTCCCTGCCTTCCCCGGCAACCTTATACATCGGAAGATTGCTGTGGCGGTTCTCGTTGAACATGCATACCCTGGCCACGGCTATTCCATCACTTAAAGGCATGCCTTCGAAAACAACCTCTTTTTGTAACTGTTGACCCGTCCTGTTCATGTCAGCACCCTCGTAATATACGATCGAAATGTCAAGCCCTGCAATAGAAAGGGGCAGGCCCTTTCGGACCTGCCCCAGCCCCCGACAAGCGGCGCGCCTGGATTAACCGCCGTCGGGTAGCAAATCTTACTCCGCCTTCGCGCAATTCCTGTTTTTACTTTTTCTCCTCCTGAAGCGGCTCTTTCTGAGGCAGCTCTTTCTGAAGCAGCTCTTTCACATGCCCCACATATTTTTCAGCTCCACCGGGTCTGTAACCCGTTCGGGCCAGTAAATCGCCTTTCCTGTTCACGATTACAATAGTCGGAAAGCCTCTCACTCCATATTTCTCAAGCAGTTTCCTGTTCTGCTGCTTTAGATCTTTAGACTGTTCCTTCTTCATCGGAAAATCCGCAAGCAGAAGCACAAGATTTTCTCTGGCAAACTTCCGGAACTCACTCTTGGAGAAAACCTCTTCCTCAAGCTTGATGCACCACCCGCACCAGTCCGATCCAGAAAAGTTTATCAGAACCGGCGCCTCCCGTTCTCTGGCTTCTTTCATAGCCTTTTCCGCATCCTGAAACCAAAGCTCCTCTTCGCTTTCCGTCTCCGCAATAGCCCCGAATCCCATCAGCATAGATACAAACACCGTTAACATAAATCTCTTCATCTCTGCTCCTCCTCCTGTAGAACTTTTCTTAATTTTCCGGCCCCATGTTTCTCCTTCTCTCGCTCAGCTCGCATCATAATCGAATAAGCACAGTCACGTATTATCCCGAAAAGAACCGAACACCCTCTGTCCTCGCTGACCGCCTGACCACGATCAGATACCTCGCAAAGCTCCCTTGCCAGCCCAAGCGACCTGTCTATCAGTCTGTCTACCTCTCTACTCATATTCTCCATCTACTTCCTTACAATCGTCTACTCAAGGTAACGCTAGAAACATGCCAGCCAAACAGACGAAACCCAATTAGTCGTAACATGCTGCGGGACAATATATTCCAAAACAATGCCCACCGGGAACCTAAGCGCTTGTTGTCTCGTTCCGCAGCCGTTGCACGCGACACATGAGACAGCACGAAATACCACAACGACGTTGCCGGGCCGCATACCAAGCCACCTGGACATCCCTTGAGCCGTGTATTCCGATTCAAATGTGTTGAAAAAGAATAATTACTTCAACTTCCCCTCTTGACACTTTCCTGCATCTGGCATACCCTCCTCAGGTTTTACTGTTTATTGAACGGAAACGGAGATTGACTGGAAATGGCGGATACAACGACAAAAGACGCTAAGGTAAAGCCTTATGCCGTAATCGAAACCGGCAGCAAACAGTACCGGGTTACCTCCGGTGACCGTGTCGAAGTGGAAAAGCTTGACGCGAAACAGGGAGATAACATAAATCTCACACCTGTACTTGCTGTATCGAACGGCAATAAACTCGAAATCGGCAGTCCCGATGTGAGCAATGCAACTGTCAATGCAACAGTAGTAGAGCACAAGCGGGGCGATAAAGTAGTAAATTTCAAGAAAAAGAGACGGAAAGGCTACACCCGGAAGAAAGGACACCGGCAGGAGCTGACGGTTCTTGAAATAGACGAAATCAAACAAGCCTAGGAGACTTTCAAATGGCTCATAAGAAAAGCGGAGGCTCAGCAAAAAACGGGCGCGATAGCCATTCAAAAAGACTTGGCGTTAAACGATTCGACGGCCAGCTTGTCACGGCAGGCTCGATTCTTATCCGGCAGCGAGGAACAAAAGTTTTTCCCGGACGCCACGTGAAACGCGGCAGGGACGATACCCTCTTCGCCCTGAAGGAGGGATATGTAAAGTTCGACAAACAAGGCCGCCGGGTGAATATTCAGGAAAAGGCCACCGCTTGAGTCGGTGTAAACCCGAGACAATCCGTTCTCGATACCGGTTTTATTCTACCGCCGCTTTGCAAGCGGTCCCAAGTCCGCAGGCTATAACCAAGCGCCTATGAAATCCCACAAATTCGTTGATAAAGTCAAAGCCCGCGTACTGGCGGGCAACGGCGGCAACGGCTGCGCAAGCTTCAGACGCGAGAAATTTCTGCCTAAGGGCGGGCCGGACGGAGGCGACGGCGGACGCGGAGGCCACGTAATCCTGCGCGGCGATAAAGATGAGAACTCCCTGATACGCCTTCATTATAACCCCGACCGCCGGGCCGAGAACGGCGGACACGGAAAGGGCAA
>CAYTRK010000065.1:0-3753 GCA_964440205.1 uncultured Victivallaceae bacterium | reverse complement strand
AAGAAACTACACGGTAGAAATGGCCGTGATTTGGTGGCAAAGGTGCCCTGCGGAACAGAAGTATGGGATGACGAAACCGGCGAGTTCCTCGGCGATATCGTGGAACACGGCCAGAGCATCGTTGTTGCCCGCGGCGGATCAGGCGGCAAAGGCAACTGCCGTTTCAAAACTTCAACAAACCGCGCGCCGCGACAGTTCACTGCAGGCGAACCCGGCGAAGAACACCGCCTGCAGCTTATCCTCAAGCTGGCAGCAGACGCGGGCCTGGTGGGATTGCCCAACGCGGGCAAATCCTCATTGCTTTCCTGCATCAGCCATGCACATCCCAAAGTTGCAGCATATCCGTTTACAACATTGAACCCGATTGTCGGAACAGTTGCTTTTAAAGATTATTCGCAAATTACCGTTGCCGACATACCGGGAATAATCAAAGGCGCACATCAGGGTGTGGGGTTGGGCCACGATTTCCTTCGGCATATCGAACGTTCCGGACTTCTCATTTTCGTAATCGACATGTCCGGAACCGAAGACAGAAACCCGGCCGAAGACTACCGGGTAATCAAGGAAGAAATCAAACAACACAAACCTGAACTCGCCGCACGACCCTCATTGGTCGTGGCAAACAAAATGGACCTTCCCGAATCAAGAGAAAATATTGTGCCTTTTCAGGAAAAAACCGGTGTCACGCCGATCAAAGTCTCTGCAGCAACCGGCGATGGCATTGAAGCTCTGCGCGAAGCTGTATACAAAATGGCAAAAAAGGAAGCGCAAGAATAACCCCGCACAATCAAAAAGGGCCGCCAAGCGCGAACCTGGCAAACACTCCGCTGCCAATATCCACGTGGCTGTCTGCCCCGGGGTCATTGCCGGAAAACTCAATCGACCGACTGAACGACCGGCCAAAATCAGCAAACAAATGCAACTCGTCGGAAGCCCTGTAAGTAAGCCCCCACCATCCTACAAAGTCATCCAGGGTCAACATGTCCGGATCGCCCAGAACATCTTCGTGTACCCTGAAAGATCTGTTCCGCCATTCAAGGCCAAGATGCGTGGTCCAGCGGGTAGAAAGAAAATACTCCAGCTTGCTCTTCGGAATTCTCGCCTCAAGCCTGGCTGCTCCCCCGAATTCATATTCGATTCCCACAAGCGGCATCAGAGTGCGTTCAAAACCGGACCGAACTTCAACCCCCAGGATCCCGGACATGTCAGGACTGAATGACTTTATGAAGGCAAGCGAAAAAGGCATGAAAAAATCTTCACCGCCGATCATTGTCATATCCGAATACAATCCCGGCCGCACACGGGCCTGCCAGGAAGTCCCGTCAACCATCCTCGTTGTCCACCCGCTATTCAAGTAAATCCCTGCAACCTGGCCCGGCAAATCAAGCGATACGCTATTCATAAAAAAAACCGAGTCCAGCTCAAATCTTGTGTCTATGTCACCCCACAGGATGTCCCGAAGATACGGCAGTTTCCACAACCCGCCTATCTCCAGCATTGTACTGTTGCCATAATCCTCGAATTCACCGTCCGGGATCATATCTAAGGAAACCTTGTAGACAGGTTCAGAGGGTATATCAAGAATCTGGCACTGCTGCTCAACCTGCCACCATCCGGCTCGGCCTGCCACAGTCGAAAAAAACAGAATCATGAGAACAATCAGAACTACAGCATTTCTTCTCGCATTCATCACGACACTCCTTGCTTTCGGTTCATCAACCCGGCCGCGCTTTTCTGCGACCGTTCTCACCTAATCTATATCACGCGCCAAGTTTGCCGCAGTTACAAGGCGCAAGCCTGCAGAATAAACGACAAAAACCTGATGGTACAGAAAAACCCGCCTTTTCCTGCCTGCCCATCACATCGCACAGGGCTCAGAAAACAGCATCAAAAGCCCTCACCTGATGAATGTCGTCGGCGCCACAGAAAAGCATCACCAGCCTGTCAACACCAAGAGCCACACCTGCAGCACGGGGAAAACCGTCCCCAAGACAACCGATGAAACGTCCATCAACAGGATAAACATCCTTTCCCAGCCCGTCTCTGGCCTCTGCGGCAGCCCGGAACCGCCGGACCTGCTCTTCACGGTCGTCCAATTCCGTAAATGCATTGGCTATCTCAATGCCACCGATATAAAGTTCCCACCTCTCCGCCACGCTGCTGTCCCCGTCCTTCAGCCTTGCCAGCGCAGCCTCGGCGGAAGGATAATCAATCAGAAAAACCGGCCTGTCGCCGGGCAAAGACGGCTCCACCTTTTCAACCAGATCCAGGTTAAACCGGTCGCTTTCATAATTCTTTACCGGATCCCAACCGGCAAACCGCCTGAACGCTTCGCTGACAGTTATAACGTGCCACTCGCCCAAAAGCTCAACCGTCTGCCCTCGCCACGATATATTCTTCCGCGTCCCCATCACTTGCAAAAGCGAACATATAAGATCGCGGCACTCCTCCATCATCTCCCGGTATGTGGCTGAAGTCCGGTACCACTCCAGCATAGTGTATTCCGGATTGTGAAGCTGACCGGATTCCCCTTTTCTGAAGCATGGACCGATCTCAAAAATACGCTCATATCCTGCCGCGAGCAAGCGCTTCATAAAAAGCTCTGGCGAGGTCCTCAAATACGCGTTTCCGGAAGGTTCGGCGTCTATGTAAGTTTCAAGCGCCGGAGTCCCGGTCCGGACCGGCGTCTCAACCTCAAGGAAATCCCGCCCGCCAAAAAATCTGCGAATTCCGGCTGTCAGTTTCGAACGCGACTCCAGACAGGACCGAACTGCACACAGCTTCTCAGCGCCCGTTCCATCATCCCGCATCTCCAGGCGGCAGGCAGATCCAGACGCGGCCACTTCAGCGCCGAACCCGATCGACATATTCACCCGTACGCGTGTCAATCCTTGCGATGTCTCCCTCGTTTACAAAAAGCGGCACATGTATCTCGTACCCGCCTTCGATCTGCGCGGGTTTGTTCACATTGGTTGCTGTGTTACCCTTCACTCCCGGCTCAGTATGCACGATCTCTTTCTCAATAAAATTAGGCATACGAACTTCTATCGGACTGCCATTGTGAAAAACCACCTCCACTTCAAGGTCTTCCGAAAGAAAATATTGCTTGTCTCCAAGCGCTTCGGTGTTAATCGGAACCTGTTCATAATTCTCGTCAAGAAAAACAAACCGGTCGTTTTCCGAATAGGAATAAGTCAAAGTCTTCTCTTCAAGCGCAGGTTCATCCATTTTGTCGTTCGACCTGTAATTCTTGGCAAGCGTGGAACCGGTAATCAGGTTCTTCAGCTTGCAACTGTAAACAGCCTGACCCTTGCCAGGCTTCATAAAATTGAATTCGGTGATTTCATAAGGCACACCTTCAATCTCTATTTTCAGGCCTTTCCTTAAATCCGATGCGTTGTACATCCATCCTCCTGTATCATTATCGGGCTTTCTGCCTCCGGCAGAATCCCGCCATTTTCCATTACGCCCTCTCACCATCAAGGGTCGACATCCAGCCAAAACACGTACCATGTAAATCACAGTTTGTCAAACCCCGCAAACGCCGCCCAACACCAACTGCCTCCAATCTGCAAGATGCGACAACCTTACCCTCGCAGCAGCAGCAACCAAGGGTCATTCTGTCCCGCCATGCTGCCTGAACCCAGCCTTTTCCAGGTAGTTTTTTTTCGATTGGCAGGTTGCAATTCAAGCCGTTCTCTGTTTTAATTAAAGGTTAATAGGGAGAAGGGATAACTATGCCTACAAATAAAG
>CAYTRK010000064.1:0-9652 GCA_964440205.1 uncultured Victivallaceae bacterium | reverse complement strand
ATTTGCGCCCCCGTAGCAGTGCTCTCCACGCTCTCGCTACGAAATTCCGTTAGATATGCGGGTTAAGGGTTATAGCCCCTTTGATGCCAAAAGACTTGTGGTGCAGGCCGATGACAGCAAAAGTTGGGTTAGTGTTTCAGCTCAGGCCGTTACTGCGGGGATCTTATTGGCTTGGTTGACTGTATTATCCCCGGCTTTTCTGAAGGCTTCGAGGCATGGTGCGGTTTTCTTTTCAGGGGGGTGTGCGCCCATCATTTCGTCGAGGATCTGGTCCCAGTCGAAATCGTGGCGGGAAAGGTGTTCCGTTTTCTTCTTCAATTCCATGTATTCGGCGGGTTTTTCAAGTTTGATGCGGGTAAGCTCCAGCACCTTAGAGACCCATGCCGCGGCATCGTTTGGCGGCAGCACGAAGCCTGTCTGGCCGTCTTTAACTATTTCCTGAGGGCCGCCTACGTTTGTGACAATTGCGGGAAGTCCGCAAGCCTGTGCTTCGAGGATCACCATCCCGAAAGTGTCCGTTGTGCTTGGGAAAACGAACAGATCGGCCACGGAGAAGAATGCCGGCAGTTCTTTCCGGTCTCTGCGGCCTGCAAAGATGACGCGCGGATAGTCTTTCATTTCCTCTTTCAGTTGATCGAGTTCGGGTCCGTCGCCCACTACCATCAGGCTTATTCGCTCGGAAGATTTACACACTGCCTTGTAGATGCTGGTGAGCATGGCGATGTTCTTCTCTTTGCCGACTCTTCCGGCGAAAACCAGAATCATGTCTTCTTTGTTCAGTCCGTATCTTGCTCTCAGTTGATTTTGTTCTTCTTCTGGCACCATGTGGAACTCGGGGTCCACGCCTCTTTTAAAAACTTTCATCGCTCCGGGATCGAAACCCCGGCCGGAAAGAATTGAGATATACTCTTGAGTTGGCACGCGGATTTCGTCCATTAACCTGTAGAACCAGCGTGTATATGTTTCGATTACGTTAGATACCCATTCATCGCCTATGAAATAGTCAGCCTGCCGGGTGAAATCGGTATGGTAGATGCCGGTGCACTTAACGTCCATAAGTCTTGACGCCAGCAGTCCTACTAAACCTACGGGGCCGGGGGTAGAGATTACGATTTCGTCCGGATTTTCCTGGGAAATAGTGTCGATGGCCCTGAGTACGGAGGGAAGCCTGAGCGTGCAGGTTGGATAGAAGTCCGGAGCATAGGAATGTATGCAGGGCAGGTTGACCACGGTAGGTGGCATGTCTTCGGGCATCTCTTCCTCAGGTAGCGAGGTAACGATTTTCATGGGGCGCCCGTTCTCGTGAGCCGACCGGGCCAGGCTCTGCATTGTCACGGAGACTCCGTTGAGGTCTGTCACGGTATCCGAAAACCACAGTACTTTCTTTTCGCCCTGCTGGTTTTTTCTGCCGAATCTGTTTTCCAGTTCATGGAACAGGTTCCGGTCGAGGTAGAGATACCGGATTGCGGTGAAGAAAGGCGCAGACAGAAAGACGGCAGGCAGCGCGGCGGAGAAATTCTTAACCAGCTTGGAGGTATCGCCGTTCCGGAGATCTTTTTCCAGTGACTTCGCTATCATGCTCATAAAATTGTCGGACAGCGCCGAGATATTGTTGTAGATTCTGTCTATACGGGAATCGATCGAGAGTTCGTTCTTGTTGGTACAGCTTTCCATGAGATCGCCGAAAAACTTGACTATGATTTTGTCTTCGTTGTCTTTCTTCAGTTTCATTCGCTGGACGGCAAACCAGTTCTTCCAACCCAGCGGGCGGTTTTCGAATAGCATGGAGTTGATAAGGTACCACAGACCGTTTCCATTGTTGGATGTCTTCTGTCTGGAGAAATCGTAGGCAATTTTGTAGATCGCGAAAGCGAGGGACTTGTGATTACTGCTTCTGCCGTTTGCGAAGGTTTCCTTGTTCCTTATGCTGTCTGTGAATTCGTCGAGAGTGCAATCGTGTGCCAGGGTGAAAGTTTCACCCGCAAACAATCCCGCATGATCGTCCGATCCGCCGGTGAAGCCCTTAATCCAGGGGTCGCGGCTCCACGGTTCGATTTCGTAGGTGTTGTAGAGACGGTCGATATGGGCCGGGGTCAGGTTCTTAAGCGCCCTGACCCATGCGCGGTTATAGGACGGGTTCCTGGCGCCGTTGATTCCTTCGAATACGTCGAACAGCAGAATGAGCTTTTCCAGTGTTTCGATTGTTAGTTTTCCGTTAACGCTGTATGTTGCATGCGCAACGGAGCAGGCGATGTTGTTATGTTTAAGGTACTCTCGCATCTCGTATATATTTGTTCTTACCTGCGAGATTCCGGCAAACTGGTCTTCGGTTATATCGTAGGCCAGCACATGGACTTTGCATCCGTTTTCGGGGAAATAGGTGGTGATTTCTGTGCTTACAAACGAGTCCTCCGGATGCAATTCCTTCAGTCGCAGGGCCCCGTCAATCGTGTTATGGTCCGTCAATGTGACGTAATTCATCCCGCGTTTCTTTGCAATGCGGTAGACGTCCTCAATAGCAGTATAGGATTCCTGCGTGCCGATTCTCTGCAGGAACCATTCTGAAGGGTGCTTTGAATATGTGGAATGAACATGTAGATCAGCTGTCGTCATGTATATCACCTGCCTTTTCGATTCATATCGATACAGCGCCTCGTTTATTTGTGAATAACTTAACGACAAACTGTTAGAGTTGCGTTGAGTCTCTGTTTGAATTGTGTAAGGAGGGAAAAGGCGCTGTCAATTCATTTTATGCTTTAATAAAGTCATAAGGCCTGATGTATCTGGAAGCGGAACGGCTCGGGTTTTGGCTTGTTTACGATACAGCGGAGGGCCTATATTCGTGACGACGCAGGTGCCTGCGTCGAGAACAGCATGTAGAACTTCTGATCTGGCGGGGAGGGGTATGACAGACAAAACCAACGTATATTGGATGGGATTTGATCTTGGCGCGACGAAAATGATGGCTACTGTCTTTGATGGTAATTATCGAAAGGTGGGCTCCAGCAGGCGTAAGACGAAAGGTCACAAGGGCGCGGAAGCCGGGCTGGAGCGCGTATGCAAGACTTTACATGAGGCCCTGGACGAGGCGGGAATCGGAGAAGGGAATCTGGCCGGAGCAGGTGTAGGAAGTCCCGGGCCGCTGGACCTTGAGGAGGGCACCGTGCCCGGTACGGCGAACCTTGGCTGGGACGAGGTAGACCTGAAGTCTTTGCTTGAGGGGGAGCTGCGTTGTCCTGTTGTGGTTGCCAACGATGTTGACGTCGGTGTTTACGGTGAATATCGCCATGGTGCGGCCCGCGGTGCGCGGTGTGTTGTCGGACTGTTCCCCGGCACCGGACTTGGCGCAGGCTGTGTGTACCAGGGAAAAATATTGAGCGGCAGGCGGATGTCCTGTTTTGAATTAGGTCATTGCCGTGTGCTTCCCGACGGGCCTGTCTGCGGGTGTGGCCGGCGCGGTTGCCTGGAGACGGTTGCCAGCAGGCTGGCTATATCCTCACAGGCGGCGGCTGCGGCCTATCGCGGAGAGGCTCCTCATTTATTAAAAGAACAAGGACTGGATCTTTCTGCAATTCGAAGCAAGGCCCTGGCTGCCTCAGTTGAGGCCGGAGACGAGGTGGTGGAGAGAATCATTCGTGATGCGGCCAGATGGCTCGGAGTGGGGGCAGGCATGCTTGTGAATCTTCTTGCTCCTGATGTTATAGTTCTTGGAGGCGGGCTTGTGGAAGCCATGCCAGAGTTGTACCTGGAGGAGGTAACTAATGCAACCGTCGGCAGCACAGTGTCCTCTCTTTCCGAGGTTTTTGAGATAAGGGTGTCTGCTCTTGGAGATGACGCTACGGTAACCGGCGCAGCCGCGTGGGCGGAGAAGATGATAACAGGGCAAACACAATGAACAAGGCAGGCAATGCTCAGAGGCGGTATACTGAAGACAGCGAGACTCTTTCGGCGGTGATAGAGCTCGGGACCACTTCAGTACGCATGGTTATTGCCCAGTTTGCCGAGGGTTCGGTGAGCACCCTTGATTCGCTTCAGCAACCGGTCACTCTTGGCAAAGACACTTTTACTCGCGGTTATATCGGCAGGACCACTACGGAGCAATGCGTCAGGGCATTGCGCAGTTTCCGCAAGATACTTGACGAGTATGCCATTGGTTCGAGCGACGCCATAGAGGCGGTAGCCACCAGCGCTGTCAGGGAAGCCAATAACAGCGAAGCGTTTCTTGACCGGATATTTATTGCCACGGGTCTTGACGTGCGGGTTCTCGACGAGACAGAGACAAACAGGATTACCTACCTGGGCGTTCATTCCGTTTTTCAGGAGGAGCAGATCTTCGAGGACCGAGATGCCCTTGTTGTAGAAGTGGGAGGCGGCAGCACCCAGGCCATCCTTCTGCGAAAGGGACAGGTGGGCCATTCGCACACATACCGGCTTGGATCGTTGCGATTAAGGCAGATGCTGGATGATTTCAGCGCTGCAGTCACCGATAGAAGGCAAATTACTGAGAGCCAGATCCTTAACGTTGTTGAACAAGTCGTCAACGACTTGCCGGCGAAGGGGCACAGATGCATGCTTGCCCTGGGTGGAGAAGTGCGTTTTGCTATGGGTTACCTGCGCAAGACATCAGAAGCCGGCAGCCTGTCTAAGCTGAATGTTGCCGAGCTGTCGGAACTGACAGACCGGATACTTGATTTGTCGATAGAAAAAATCGTCGGGAAATACCACGTGTCGTATCCTGAGGCCGAGACGCTTGGGCTTGGGTTGCTGGTTTATGTGCGGCTGGCTGAGAGCCTCGGGCTGAAATCCATCTATGTTGGTAGAGCCAGCTTGCGGGACGGGCTTTTACAGGAAAAAAGCACGGGCATGTCCTGGACGGCGGAATTCAAGCAGCAAATATATAATTCTGCGCTGGACATAGGGCGAAAATATGATTTTGACCGGAAACATTCGGAACATGTCTGTAATCTGGCGCTGCAGCTTTTTCATGCGCTGCAAGCGGAGCATCACCTGAGTGAGCGGTATGAAATAATACTGACAGTTGCCGCCCTGCTGCATGACATAGGAATGTTCATAAGCAACCGCAGCCATCATAAGCATTCAATGTATCTTATACTGAATTGCGATATTTTCGGGATGAGCGCCCGGGATCTTCTTTTGACTGCGCTTGTGAGCCGGTATCATCGCAAAGCTCTGCCGCGGACTAATCACGAGCGGTATATGGATCTGCAGCGCAAAGACAGGGTGGTTGTGCTGAAGCTTGCTGCAATTCTGAGAGTAGCGGATGCTCTGGACCGCGGTCACATGCAGAGGCGCAAGGATCTCAATGTTCGTTTTGAACAGGGTAAGATGGTAATCGAGATGCCCGGCGCCGGTGACCTGACGATGGAGCAGCACGGGTTGAGAGAGAAGGGGCAGATGTTTGCCCGGGTTTATGGAATGGATGTTGTTCTTACGGACAGCGGGAGGGACGAAACCAAGTGGACAGAGATATATTCCTGAACAGGGAACTGAGTTGGCTTGAATTTAATCAGCGGGTGCTGGAGGAAGCCAGGAGTGATTCGGCGCCTTTGCTGGAACGGCTTAAATTTCTTTCAATAACCGCATCCAACCTGGATGAGTTTTTCATGGTCCGGGTCGGCGGACTGGAATTTCTGCGCCGGCGCGGCGCCAGGAAGAAGGATCCTTCCGGCATGACGCCTGTCCAGCAGCTTAAAAAAATAACTGACCGGGTCCGCCAGATGGTCCGGGATCAGTACTCCTGTTATATAGAACGTCTGGATCCACAACTGCGCGAGGCCGGCATCCGCCGTGTCAGCGCGGCGGAACTCAGTCGTACACAACGGAAGTATGTATCTTCTTTCTTTGAAAACGAAGTTTTTCCGGTTGTCAGTCCTATGGCCGTGGACTCGCCGGATTCGCTCCCTTTCCTGACAGGTCTTGAACTTCATTTAGCGGTCCGGATGAAGCGCAAGGCGGATTCTGACCGTCCCGGCTTTGTCATTATTCCGATTGACCGTGGACTGTCCAGGATAGTGACTCTGCCTTCGGAAGCGGAGTTTGCTTATATCATGCTTGAAGACCTTATAAAGGACTATCTCCCGCAGCTTTTGTCGGATGCGGACATTGCCGAAGCAGTTGCGTTCAGGATTACCCGGAATGCGGATTTGAGTGTGCACGAAGATGATGCGGCTGATTTTCTTTCAGAGATGCAGGAAATTCTCAGTGAGCGCAAGAGGAGCGGCTGTGTACGTCTTGAAGTGGAAAGCTCCGCATCAAGAAGCATGCTGTCTTTTCTTAAAAGGGCGCTCAACGTCCGGGATCAGAGCGTATTCGGAGTCCCGCACACTATCGATCTTTCCGAGGTGGGCAGCATGACTTTTGCCGGCGGGTTTGAATCGTTGAAGTACGAGGAATGGCAGCCTCAGCCGGTGTCGGAGCTTGACCGGAGCAGAAGTATTTTCAGCGAGCTGTCTGAGAAGACTATTCTTCTCTGTCATCCCTACGAGACCTTTGAACCGGTGCTGAGGTTTCTGGACGAAGCCGCCAGGGACCCGCATGTTCTAGCCATCAAGCAGACTCTTTACAGGACCAGCTCCGACAGTCCGGTAATTGCTTCGCTCAAGCGCGCCGCTGAAGAGGGCAAGTATGTGACCGCTGTTGTAGAACTGAAAGCCCGTTTTGACGAAGCAAGGAACATTGAATGGGCGAAAGCGCTGGAAGACGCCGGTGTGCAGGTCATATACGGAGTCCGGGGGCTCAAGACCCATTCGAAGGTATGCATTGTTGTCAGAAAAGAGTCCTCGGGAGTGGTCAGGTACATGCATTTCGGCACGGGCAATTACAACGAAAAGACTGCGAAACTTTACAGCGACATAAGTTATCTTACCAGCGATGAGGATTTCGGCCGCGATGCCTCGGCCTTTTTCAATGCCGTGACGGGTTATTCCGAGCCGCAGCAGTTGCTTAAGCTGTCGGCTGCGCCTACCGGCCTCAGGGAGCGGGTGCTTGAACTGATCGAGGGTGAAAGGCGGCGTTCACTTCAGGGACAGCCGGGCCTGATAAAGGCCAAGATCAATTCTCTGGTCGACCCCGGCATTATCGAAGCGTTGTGCAGGGCGTCGCAAGCGGGAGTTGAGATCAAGCTGAATGTCAGGGGAATATGCTGCTTGAAGCCCGGAATCAAGGGCAAGAGCGAGAACATTTCAGTTGTCAGCATAATAGACAGGTTCCTGGAGCACAGCAGGATTTTCTACTTCCACAGGGGCGGGGATCCGAGAGTATTCATTTCAAGCGCAGATTGGATGCCGCGCAATCTTGATCGTCGGATTGAGCTAATGGTTCCGGTAGAAGATCAGGGTTCCAGGAATAAGATTGTCTCGATATTGGAGACCTACTTCGAGGATAACGTCAAGTCCTGGGAGCTCCGCTCCGATGGGACTTACCGCAGGAGAAAAGCAGAAACCGGAGAAGCCGTTGTGAGGAGCCAGAAGGTTCTTTACGATGAAGCAGTTGAGTCTGCAAGGCAGGCTGAGCGCGCCGGTAAACATTTTTTTGAACCCCATTATTCCCCATCCAGTTCAAAGTAGCGAAGTTTTATGCTTTGTCCCGGAATCATACTCGTGTGCCGACTGTCGTCGGACGGCGGCGCACAGTAAAGGGATTGGTTATGCAGATAAGACTGATTGACGGAGTCGGCCCTTTCTTTCGCGGTTATAAGGCAAAGAGTATCAACTGGTCCAAGGCGCCTTTTGACAACCTCGAAAAGAACGGCGAACTTGACAAGTACAAATTCCGCCTTATTCGCGAGGATTTTAAGCGATTTGTAAACACGGTCTCTGATCTGGGTTTCAACTCGATATCTGTAGACGATCTTGCCCACATGGTAGACCATAAGTTCTATCCCGAAAAACTGAGGGCCAAACTGCGTTCTTACAGGGACCAGTATGTCACATTATTCGAGGTCGCGGGCCGCGCCGGAATGGACGTCTATGTTACGACCGACATAATGTTTTATAATAAGTCGATAGCCAGAAATGCGGGGACTAAAGACAGCGGCATAATTGAGTTTCTTGTTTCTTCGCTTGAAAGTCTTTTTGAAACTTTCCCCCAGGTAAAGGGTGTTATAACCCGGATAGGCGAATGCGACGGGGTTGATGTAGAGGGAGACTTTCGAAGCAGGCTTGTCATCAGGAAACCTTCTCAGGCGAGGGCTTATATCGAGCGTCTGCTCCCTGTTTTCGAGAAGCACGAGCGCAATTTCATTTTCAGGACCTGGACTGTCGGCGCCTACAAGATCGGAGATCTGGCATGGAACCGGGATACTTTCGACCAGACTTTCAAGGGAGTGGAAAGTGATAATTTCGTTATTTCGATGAAGTACGGCGAAACTGATTTTTTTCGTTTTCTTCCTCTCAACAAACTTTTCTTCCAGAGCTCTCACCGCAAGATTGTCGAACTTCAGGCGAGGCGTGAATATGAAGGATTCGGCGAGTATCCCTCTTTTATAGGACGGGATTACGAGTCATACAGAGACCGCCTCAAAAATGCCGAGAACATGGTCGGGTTTTCCGTGTGGTGTCAGACCGGAGGGTGGGGGCCTTTCGGCAGGCTCACTTTTCTTGAAAACTCGTCTTTATGGAATGAGGTCAATACTTATGTCACTCTAAAGGTGTTTGGGGACGGGATGTCTGCCGGGAAAGCTGCCAGAGATTTCTACTTCTGGAAGATGAAGACCTGTGAAGGAGCAGAGAAATTCGTTGAACTGCTCGACCTTTCGGATCAGGTCGTCAAGGATCTGTTGTATCTGGATGACTTTGCCGTGCAGAAGATTTTTTTTCGAAGGCTGCGGGTGCCCCCGCTGCTCTCTGTTTACTGGGATCAGGTGCTTGTCAATCATTGCATGAGGAAGTTATTGAAATGTTTCGTTTCTGACCGGGAGGGCAAGATCAAGCAGGGGTATCGGGCGCTGAAGAAGATTAACCGGATGATCGAGTTGGCCTCTGATATAGGTCTGGACTCCAGGGACCTGCACTTCGAGCGCGACACGTTTCGCATCCTTGCCATGGCGCGCGAGTATTATTTCCGGCCTTTCTCTAACCGCATCGCTTTTCGGCTGGAGAAGATGCGGGACCGGTACGAACAGCGCTATCAGCCATCTTATTCGGTGGATCTGGACTTTTCTGTTTTCAGAATGCCCAGGTCCAGGCTGAAGCTGCTTCTTGCGCTTGTATTGCGGCGGCAGCGTGGGTATAGAATGCTAGACAGGTTGTTGACCATCAATCTGATGTCTATAGCATATACCTGGTTTCGGTTCCGGCGTGGCAAAGCCGGCGCGGGATTTGCAGAGAATCGGGCCATGGGCATCGGCTCGATTTTCAAGTGATTGTATCAGGATCTGTGTCTGTGTGTCGGATTCTTTCCTTTTTCATGAGACATCGTGTCGCCGCTGACTATTCCTAAGTTTATTGCGTGCAACGGCTTGAGTGTCGAGCTTCCGGGTGGCACGCATCCTGCAGTAAAATATAGCAAAGGGAAAGATACAGCTTTAGCCCGCATATCGCACAGGATTTCGTAGTGAGAGCGTGAAAAGCGCTGCTGAGGGGGCGCGAATTGGTGAAACGCCGGAGCAGCCGTATAGACATACTGCAATCTG
>CAYTRK010000063.1:0-9686 GCA_964440205.1 uncultured Victivallaceae bacterium | reverse complement strand
CTGCTCCGGCGTTTTACCAATTTGCACCCCCGCAGCAGCGCTCTCCACGCTCTCGCTACGAAATTCTGTGAGATATGCGGGCTAGCGGACTGACTCCCGTTCGGTCTGGATGAAATTGTTTATCTTGCTTACGGTTAAATCAAACTGTTCGTAGATAAACATTGCGGTGTCCTGTGCGCTGCCGACAAGCAGGCCGCCAACCACAGCCCTCATATAAAATGCGTCGGAGACTAAGAACAGATAGTATGCTGAATACAGCGGAATGAATATACATAGTATCCCGTGGAAAAGAGAGTCCGTGAATGCCTTAATGGTAACCAGAATATGAAAGGCTATGATAAGATAAGGTCCGTAAGTCTGAATATATGAGAGGATATTTGAATCAAGAATATTGCTATATCTCAGGAACCCGGCCGCGCCGCCAAGCAGGATAAAAAGAATCCAGCTTCCTGTGTGGTGAAATGATTTACTTTTCTTTTTTGATATATCACCCCGAATACGTTTGCGCACATCGCCGTTTGAAACATCTTTGGTTTTACCTTTTTTCTTTTCTTTAGTTGGCGAACTTGAGCGGCTTGACTCTTCGCTAATCGAGTGACGTCGATCATCTGCCGGTTTGGCTTTACTCTTTTCAGGGCGGGGAGCCTGCTCAGGGGCTTTGGCTTTCGGCTTCGCTTCGGTTTGCGGGATCAGTTCCGATACATCAGAAGCGCGTATCCATTTCTCACGCTTCTCGCCACGAACGAGGTCGTCGGCACGCAACCTGCCATCGCGAGCCATTGCTTCAAGTTCTTCCCGCTCGACAAGCCCGCGATCTTCTATGTTGCCCGGTTTAGCGTAATACCATTTCATGCGATTCCCGTCTCACTAGAACGCGTTCTGTCAAAAACTGACAGAACATTTTCTGTATAAAAATTTCTTTATCAAGAAGTGAAGCCTGTTCTACGCATTCTCCCTCTTTTCCTGTCCATTTCGGTCGACGACTACGGCGACGACTAGGGGTTACGATGCGGAAGAGTCTACTCGTGGTCCGTAGTCGTCGCCGTAGTCGATAACCGATCTTCTCAGCTTTCATTCATTTTCATAAAACTTTTGATAATACAGGAGAACGCGTTCTGTCAAAAACTGACAGAACATTTTCTGTATAAAAATTTCTTTATCAAGAAGTGAAGCCTGTTCTACGCATTCTCCCTCTTTTCCTGTCCATTTCGGTCGACGACTACGGCGACGACTAGGGGTTACGATGCGGAAGAGTCTACTCGTGGTCCGTAGTCGTCGCCGTAGTCGATAACCGATCTTCTCAGCTTTCATTCATTTTCATAAAACTTTTGATAATACACTAGAACGACGTCCCATTGGCTGAGTTTATCCCCAAAAAGCCGTTTACCGTCAATAACCGTTGACATGCGCGACTGCGGCGGCCGATAATAAAATGTAAGTTCACAATAAGAAGGTAGAATATGTTCAGGCGGTCAGACAAGAAATTATCTATAGATACGACTGTTGCCGATTTTGAACAGAATATCAGGCAATACGAAGATATTATCTACGGAACAGCTATCTTTTTCGAGTGTTTAAGCCTCTTACATGCCGATGAAACAGGCTTTCTTGAAACGCATCGAAAGCAGTTCCGTAATATAATTCAACAGAGCAACGAGATACTTGCCCGCGCGCGGAAAGCGCTTGAGCAGGTAAGTGAACAGCCCAAGCTTGTTGACAGGCTTGAATCATTTGAGTTTACTCCATGTCCGGGACACCCTAAGCCCGACCAGCTTGCCGAGCGTGCGCGGAACCTGGTGAAAATATATGAAAGTATCTTTCCCGGACGGCCGAGGGAGAAAGACCTGACCGCGGATGAAATACTTAAGCTCATAGATGCCTTTGCTGACGGGTTCCCTGCAAGTCAACATGAAGGCAGGGAAGAAACAGCCTGACCTGCATAACCCTTGCTCTTCGGGCACAGGCTACGCATCTGCTGCTTCGTCGGCTAGTCTGGCTCCTTCCATGAGTAGAGACATGGTGGAAGCGGTAATGGTCGGTTCGGGAAATTCTGAACATTCCTTCATGGAAAATTCGCCGTCCTGCCAGCGCATGAGCTGGTAGAACGCGTTTTCGCCTGTAAGGGCGCCTACTCTTACGTCTATAACATTGCCTTCTTTCAGGTAGAGATGACCCGATTCTTCGCCACGTTTCAAAGAAATCTCCATGCTGCGGGCTCCAGCGCTCAGCACCTGGAGCATATCACTCAGATTGAGATCAGATAATGTTCCTGTAACTCCTTCGGCTTCCGTTTCTGCCTCAATGCGCTCCGTCTTTTCCATGCGTTTCTCTATCCTCAAGAAGAGAAGTTCCATGTCAACCGGAGCAGAAAGAAAATCATCAGCGCCGTTTCTCAGGAACTCGGCGCCCCGCGCGGGAGAATCCTCTGATACTACGGCTATTAGTGGAACTTTAAGGTGATCGTCAGCATGTGTGAGTTCCCGGCACAACTTCAGTGCGCGTTGACCGGTAGCGCCGTCGGCATAGAGAATAATAACCTCGGGTTTCTCCCGGCTGATAGCATCTGTGACCGTATTCGGGTCGCTGATAACGTCAACCTGGTATCCGGTTTTCCGTAATGGCGTTTCTATTTCCGAGGTAATCCCTCCCGAAGGATCCACAAGAAGAATTTTGCCGCCTTCCCTGTCGAGCTGTTCGAGAAACTGTTCATCCATGAGCACCTGCAGGAATACTTCCAGGATGTCCGAGTATTTTTGCGCTCCCGACCACCGCGTCAACAGGCCCCGGCGCACAAGTCCGACGTCCCTGCATGACTCTGGCCGTTCCTTTTCCAGCTCCTGGTAGCAGCAGACCAGTGTCAGTATCAGGCCCTCCGTGGGCATGTTTTCCTGCATTTCGTCGGCGAAAATCAGGGATTTGATGTCGAGAGGAGAATCAAATCTGTCTATTACATCAGGCTTGTGTTTCAGTCCTGAAAACCATGCAGAAATCAGAATTGTTGAAGTCTGCTGTTGCGAAAGTCCCATTCTGGTTGCAATGAGTCCACAGTATCTGGCCCTTGCGCGAACAGAGGCAAGCTCCGGAGTATTGTCTCCCAGGTGTGCGGCGACAATAAGCGATGCTGAGTTCGTCAGCGCCTGAAGCCATTTGTCGGTTTCTGACGGAGTTTTTGGAGGCTCTTCCTTCTCCTCTTTTGCCCTTTGTTTCATGTGTTCGCGCAGAGAAGTGAGTTTTTTCTTCGGAGCTGCCTTGGGGGTTGCGTCAGCCTGCTCATTGCTTTCCTGTTCTGACTTTTGTTTTCGATGTTTGCCGGAGCCGTAGGCAGTTTCTATGGCTTTTTCTATCTCCGGCTCTGAGGCTACCTCAAATGCCAGGTCATACTCATCCAGAAGAAAATCATAGATGCGTTCGACCTTTAAGGCCTGCTCAAGGTCGCTGACCGCAATCGTGATAATTCCGCTTTGAGGATTGCAATCGACAGGATAAACCTTCCATGCCCTGGCGCATCTCGCGGAAAGGCCAGCTCGCCGCTGCGAAGGCGTTTTGTGGTTCAGGATTGCCGAGTGGGGGAGGCGGTAGAGCGAGGCCAGCGCATGGCCGAGAGCTGTGGCATCAATGTGCTTTTCATGGACAAGTACAGACTGCAATGACTGGTTCGTGGCCAGGGCCTTTTCCTGTGCGGAAGCGAGCTGCTCCCGTGTAACCAGTCCCGAGGCAACCAACCTCTCTTTGATTTGCTGATCCATATTGCTAACCTGATTTATTCACACGTCGAGTTTGCCGCAGTTACAAGGCGAAAAAGCCAAGCCCTCGCCCCTGTTTCGGTCGACGACTAGGGGTGACGATGCGGAAGACTCTACTCGTAATCCGTAGTTGTCAACCCATTCCCACCGTACTACAAACACATAGCGCCCCCCTCTGAACAACCTACGACTTGCCTGGCGTTTTTCATGAATAGGGCAGGCTAAAAGGCATCAGACTATTGCCAGGCCGACGTATGCCCTGAGGCTCAACAGCCACGCCAACTCTCTGGCGACTTTGCGTAAGAAAACAAGTTCTGTCTTACTTATACGACTTTCCTCATGAACAGTCAGAAGCGACATATTCTCCGCAGCAAAGACCGTATACAAAACGCCGTCAATTGCCATGGTGACTGTGCCCACAGTTCCTGCTCCGGCCAGGTTCATATTGTGTCTGATCTGTTTCACCATTCTGGGGATAACCGCGCTCAAGCCTTCGCCCAGCTTTCCTACTCCGCTTCTGGCCAGAACAAGTCCTTCATTATCGGCGATTACACAACCCGAAAAACCGACTTTGGCAGAGAGTTTCTCCGCCACCAGGTTAAGATTTGTTACTGAAGCGGGCGGCATCTTCAAAAGTCCGGCAAGCCGTTTACGACGATGGTAGCGCTTTTGCCTGGGGCTCATGCCCGTCATGCGCCGGAACAGTTGCTCATCAATTGCGGGGATATCCAGCAATTCGAATATTCCCTGAAATCCCTTGTTCTTTTCCCTGTGCGCCACGATTGCTTCGGCTACTGCGGTATTAACCCCGTCAAGAGCCTTAAGCTCCTCTATCCCGGCGGCGTTGATGTTGATGTTGCCCGGCAGCTCGTGGTACTTGAGTTCCTCCTCAGGATCGTGCTCCGGTATGTATGGCACAACCCTGGCCTGGCTGGAAAGATCCGGCTCCACATGCGCCTCGCCGGTTCGCGGGTGAACAGCCTCGCTGACGGGAGGAGCTTTTTTTGTTTTTGAAGCCTGCCTGACCAGCGGGGGCAGTTCTTCGGGTTCTTCAAACGGGTCTGCAAGGTTGTCGATTTCATATTCCTGTTTACTAGAAGGAGTATGTTCTATAATTCTGTCCGTTCCGATGGCCTCGACAGTCTTTGAAAGTGAAAGTGTAAGCAGACCGTTGTTTTCGGGTAGAGAGAAATCAGCCTTGATATCAGGCGGAACCAGTTTCAGCGCTTCTTCTGGTTGAATTTCTACTTTTCCTTTTTGTAACTGATCAAAAAGATCCGGTATAGTCAGGCTGACTTTGCGGTTGCCGACCTTTGCCTCTATGTCCGGGGGCAGAGTCTCCGGAAACATATCTCGAACGAGTTCTATAAGAGGGTACTCTACGGAATTGTCCGAAACCGGCGATACTGTCCCGGCAATCGAAGGAGTTGATTCCTGTTCTTCTTTTTCTTGCTCAATTGCCGGCTCCTGATCAGGTTCCGGCGCTTTATCTGTTACTTCCGGCTTGGCGCTCGTAATAGCTTCAGGTTTGTCTATGACTTCGGGGACAGGTTGAATGGGAGGCGCTTCGGTGGACACGGTTTCCGCTGCTTTCTGTTCTTTCTGCTCCGGCTTAATATCTTCACCGGCCGCGGGCTCCTCTTCCTCCTCCTCCGCTATTACAACTCCGGTGGAAGCTTCGCTTGTCAACTCGCCCTCCGCAAACGGGTCTTCAATCCCCGTAATATCATAGACTTTGTTTCGGGAGGGAGTATGGTCCTTGAGTCGCTCCGTGCCAAGGCTCCTGACGATTGATTGGAGAGGCAAATCGACCTGTTCGTCATCGTCCAGGGCCGCGCGATAAATCAGGTTGAGCGGGATAAAATATGCAAGATCTGAAATGGAAATCCTGACCTTGCCGTTTCTGAGCTGCTCATAGAGGGTATCAAGAGCCATTACAATTTGCCGGCCTTCAATGAATTCTTTATTGATTTTCTTGCGGTATTTTTCAGGCAACTGAGAGATTGCGCGGGGCAGAGGAAGTTGAAAGGCGTTTTCATTATTTGCCAGATCTTCCTCTGCTTCGGACAGCACACTGTCGATCTCGCTGAAAAGAGCAATGGGATTCTCATTGCCATCGCCGACAGCTTTAAAATCGATCTGCTCTTCTTGTTCTTCGCTTTGCTCTTCTTGGCTCATCAGTTTCTCCGGGGCGATTATTTTTCCCTATGGTTTAGTTTGCAAAAAAATCCATATCAGTCTAGTATAATCTTTGTTTACGCGGATCTCAAGCAGAGAGAAACGAGGAAAGGGCTTACGAATGCCATTCGTTAATTTAGGGAAAAAAGAGATCAACTTCAAGATTGTGTACTACGGGCCTCCGTTGAGCGGCAAGACCACGAACCTGGAATATCTGCACGCCACGACGCCGCAGGATATTCGCGGCGACATGACAATGCTGGCCACGCAGCAGGATCGAACTCTTTATTTCGATTTTCTTCCCCTGAAATCGGAAGCCATAAAAGGCTTCACTTCGAGGTTTCAGTTGTACACGGTCCCGGGCCAGGCGATATACAACCAGACCCGCAAGATTGTGCTGACCGGAGTTGACGGCATTGTATTTGTCGCCGATTCTCAGTGGGACGTAATGGAACAGAACGCGATAAGCTTTCAGAACCTTAAGGAGAACCTGGCAACTTACAACAGGAAGCTGGAGGAGATTCCATATATTCTGCAGTTCAATAAGCGGGATCTCCCGAACATTGCTCCGGTCGAGTACCTGGATTTCATGCTCAACCCGGGCGAAGAGAAAGTCATGTCCATGGAGGGTATCGCAGTGGAAGGAGTCGGGGTTTATCCGGCCCTGAATCTTATCTGCAAGATTGTAATGGCCCAGTTCATGAAGGAAAACAAAATGAAGACCAACATCAATGCGGCGGAGAACGGATAAACCAAGTGAGCACGAAGACTTTAACCGAAACACAGTTTACAGCGCTTAACAGCGCGCTTGAATCTCTGATTTCCGAAAGTGAAGCGCGGGGCGCGGCGCTCTGCGATTCGGGGGGAAACATTCTCTCGTCTTCTGCCGGAGACGAGAGACTTATGGATAATGTAGCAGCGCTTGCTGCGGGCTCTTTCGCGGCTACACGCGAACTTGCGGACATAATAGGAGAACCCGGGTTCAGGTCAATTTTTCACCGAGGGCAGGAGTCGGGAATCCTTATATATGCCCTTAACGAGCAGCATCTGGTTGTGGTGATCCTGGGGAAGAACTCATTTGAAGGCCTCGTCCGGCTCTGCCTCAAGAAGACCGCTAATCAACTTAAAGCAATACTTGAAGAGAAGGACGCCGGTTCGGACCATGTTTTCGAAGCAGAGCAGCAATCCTGACCCCCATTTCTCACTCTATAACCTGATCTATTCATGAAAAAAGCCAAGCAAATTGTAAGTTGTTCTAAGGTCTCGCTATGTGTTTACAGTGTCGAGCGAAGTTTTTAACCCGCATATCTCACAGAATTTCGTAGCGAGAGCGTGAATAGATCAGGCTAAGAGAGGAAACAACTATGTCAATGAGAGCCGGCGTATCGGCTAAAGAAATTACACCGCAGGAAAAGCCGCTGCTTGCCGGGTATGGCGGGGAAGAAAAAAGGATTGTTACTGGCGTTCGCGATCCTCTCTATGTATCAGCAGTACATTTGAGAACCGGGCCTGGCGGAGTGATCATCATCTCTCTCGATCTGTTCTCGATCAATCCATCGACCGTTCGCGCAATCAAGGCCGGCATCTATGAAGCTACCGGAACTCCGGAGAACCAGGTTTTTGTCGGCACAACCCGGACCCATTCGGCTCCCTGTACGGGCAAAACAGGCCTGCTGTGGCAAGTCGAATCAGGCGCTCGGAACGAAGAATACCTGCAGTATATTGTCGATCAGTCGATTCAGGCCGCCTCTGAGTCGGCTGTTGCCTCCCGCCCGGCGGCCATTGCCACGGTTTCGATGGAATCTCCGAATTGCGGAGTCCTGTTTGTTAAGGACACTTTCACCAGTCGGATTTCCGCGCTGATTATTGTCGGCAAACGCGTGCCCGATTTGCTGGGCCCGCAGAACACCGAAATATCGTCCGATTTCATTGGACCGCTGCGAGAAAAACTCGCCCGTCGTTTTACCAGGGCGCCTGTTGTCGTCTACTTTACGGCGCCTTCGGATGTAACCGAATCGCAGAATACCGGGCAGGGTGAAGAATCTATCGTTTCGGCCGGCAACTCACTGGCACACGATATTGTGGAAAAAGTCAAAGCCATGCGGGCTGAGGACTTTCGCACCGATTCCATAATAAACGGGAAGATTTCCAGGATCGATTTACTGCCAAGGCGCAAAGATCCGGCATCCGAGCCTGGCAAACTTGTGATGCCCCAGGAACGGAGCTACCTGGAAAGCGTAATAGAGGAATACGCTGAAATTGATGTTCAGATGATGCGTTTGGGCGATATACGGCTGCTTGGAATGCCGGCGCGGATCGAATCCGCGTGCGGGTGCGCAATCGCGGAAGAAATCGGAGCAAAGATGTGGATAGCCCAGTACGTGAACGGCGACCTGGCGGGGGGTATTCTTGGAGTTGCGGATGATTCAAACTGCGAACTGGTGAGCCAGTACTTTGAACCGCGGGCGGGACAGCTTCTGGCTGAAGCAGCGACTGAGCTTGGCCGGAAATCATGTTTCGAACAGTGAGCCGGTGAATCAAGCCTTAACCCGCACCGAGCCGCCGAAGGCCCCGATGCAGTCATTGATGTTTCGCCATAAACCGCGCTACTTGATTTGGACCGGGACCCCGCAAACAGTTAAAACCACCTTATTGGCCCTGGCCGCAATCTGCTGATTGAGGCGGCCTGCGATGTCGCGATATTTTCTGGCGAAAGCGTTGTCCGGGACTATTCCCATACCGACTTCGTTGGTTACAATAATCAGGTCGCAAGGCGGTTTATCAAGCGCTGAAAGGAATTGCTCCGCTTCTGTAAATGAATCTGCGTCTTCTCCGTATTTACACATCAGGTTACCTGTCCAAAGAGTAAGGCAGTCGATCAGTGCGACTTCCGTTTCTGCCGGCATTCTCTTTAGCGCCTCCGCAGGATCGAGTGGTTCTTCAATAGTAGTGAAATCTTCGCCCCGCTCCTGTTTGTGGTTGGCAATACGTGTTTTCATTTCCGCATCCACGGCCTGGGCAGTTGCTATAAAAACCCTGTTGTTGTACTTCATGGACAGTTCAAGGGCGTGACTGCTCTTCCCGCTCCTGGCCCCGCCTGTTATCAGCGTTATCATGATGCTTCCCCTGTTCATTTTGATTGTCTTTCAAAAGTTGACAGACTAGTTTATGTATAAACATTTATTTATCCAGTGGTTATGCATTCCCCAGTCCCCTCTTTTCCTGTTCGTTTCGGTCGACGACTACGGCGACGACCATGGCAGACGATGCGGAAGAGCCTACTCGTGGTCCGTAATCGTCGCCGTAGTCGATAACCGATCTTCTCAGCTTTTATTCATTTTCATAAAACTTTTGATAATACAGGAGAACGCGTTCTGTCAAAAGGTGATAGAACATTGTATGTATAAACATGTCTTTATTAAGAAGTGAAGCCTGTTCTACGCATTCTCCCTCTTTTCCTGTCCATTTCGGTTGACGACTACGGCGACGACTAGGGGTGACGAAAGCAGCAGATCGTCCACCGTAGTCACTGCGCGATCTTTACTGTTCGGCTCTCTCCCCCGCGTCGTTGCTGGCGCACCACGCATGGAGCATCGATATGACCCTGGCCTGAATAGCTTTGCCGTCGGCAACACGGGATGCCGAGCTGTCCTTCCTGGCAACCGTCAGGTCGAGTAGGAGTAGCGTCTGACAAGCGTGGTTTTGTGCCGTCTTCATGAACCGATTCTGATCGGCAGTAGTCGCCCTGCCATGGCCCTCCGCAAT
>CAYTRK010000062.1:0-9763 GCA_964440205.1 uncultured Victivallaceae bacterium | reverse complement strand
GGGGGGAGTGGGTTAGGGTTCTAGTTTTATTCTGTAGTAGGCTTTCGGGAAGGTGTTTGTTTCGATAAAGCTTACTGTATTTGACTCGGGGGTTATTACGGAGGTGATATTCAACCAGTTGGGGTTGGTGAGGCTTAATGAGCGTTGGAGCGTATAGCTCTGGTTTGAGACTACATTCCAGTTCATCTGTAGATCCTGCCTGGTGAGATATTCGGTTGACGCTGCTTTTGCGACTATAATGTTCAGAGTTGTTTGCGCCACTGTGCTGGTGCCGCCGTCATTATCCGCGGCCATAACGCTGACAGTTCTGAGTCCGGCGTTTGTGTAGGAGTGGGTCATCTGGTCGTTGCTTGTCCATCCGGACCAGGAATTTTCGAATCTGAAGTTATACATGGCTGTATCATTGGCGCCTGGATCCATGATGTGGGCCTTTGCTGTTACGTCTTCGAACAGCCATACATCTGAAGGCGTAAAAACGATATTTGTCACTAAAGGCGGGATATTTGTGATTGTGACCGGAGCATTTGTTTCGCTCCAGGTATAAGTGTTGGACACCTGGCAGCTCACCGTGTAGGTTCCGGCGCCGGAGTCATCGTCGTATATGTGCTGTCTATTGTTTGAGCTGGACCATGTTGACCAGCCTGATCCGTCGCCCGGGCGCCATCGGTAGAGAAGTGAGTCGCTTGAACCGCCGGTTTTGCTGCCTGAAAACGAAGCAAGCATTCCTTCGCCTGCGGGCGACACCGGGTTTATGATGGCAGTCAGCCCCTGGTCGACCGTTATTGACCCCGTGTCGCTGTTTGTCAGTCCGTAGATTTGACTGAATTCGTCGAGCACTTCCCGGACCTGAACTGTGAAGTTTGTTTCGCATTGCGAATTGTATGTATGCGTTCCGTTTGTCTGGCGGGACCATGATGTCCAACCGTCTCCGAAATCGAATCTATATTCCAGCGCCTCAGTCGGGCCGGTCTCTTCGCCTGTCGGGGTTACCGTTACCGGTTCTCTTGCATAACCTGAGTAGGGGCCTTCGGCGGAGACAAGTGGCGGGAGATTTGTTATGGAAACCGTCGTGGTGTCAATATCCAGCGCTTCATTGTTCAGGATCAGCAGTGTTACAGTAAAATCCCCTGCAGAACCATAGGTATGCGATATGGTTGACGACGAGTTCCATTTTGAAGGGGAGGCTCCGTCTCCGAAATCCCAGCGGTACAAGAGCGGATCATCAGAATTTTTAACGCTTGAGCTGGCGTCAAGCGCTATTTCGTCTTCTTCAGCGCCAGAATATGGACCTCCGGCTTCAGCGTTGAATCCGTCCGGAACGGGAATAAACTCGTCCGCGCCCATATCGACTGTGCCACCCGATATTCGGGGGTGTCCGTCCACATCAAGAGTCATCCATCCGCCGTTGACGCCGTCATCAATACATGGTGAATTTGAAGAGAGATGGTAAGAATAGGGGAAATCGATAAAATCCGGGGAATCGGATATATTTCCAGTCCCTGACGGTAGAGGAGTTGAGCAGGAGTTGATTATAGTTGCCGTGCTATTGGTCTTATAATTGGAATTCATATCTGATGAATTATAATACATGATACAGTTTTCCAGAGAGCCGGAGTCGGCATATATGCCACCGCCTATTGACGCGAAATTGATTGCCTCATTATCCACGATAGTGCAGTTCCGGTATGTGCCGCCGTTTGCGTAAGCGCCCCCGCCTGAATCGCCTGTGCGGTTTCTACTAATAACGCAATTTTGTATGATGCCGCCGCCGTCTGAGAAAATGCCGCCTCCGGGGAAAGACAGAGCTTCGTTACCGTTGATTATGCAGCGGTCGAAAGTTGCCGATGTTTCGATAAGCGCTCCTCCGCCATAGCCTTCCGGCGATGAATTATTCAGGATTTGAGAATCAAGTATTGTGCCGCCTCCCGAACAGTATATTCCTCCGCCGTCGCTGACGTTTGTGACGCTATTATATTCAATTACTGTGTTGCTGACGCAACCTGAGTTCAGGATATATACGCCGCCTCCGCCGCCGAATCCTGAAGTCTGGTAGGTGTTGTTGCCTTGGTTGGCCGAAATGACGCAGTTCAGGATCATTCCTCCGTTGTCCATGTATGCGCCTGCGCCGTCAAATCCCGACTGGTTTTCTGATACTGTTGAGTCCGAAATGGTTCCGCTCTGTTCGATATATATGCCACCGCCGTATTCGGCGGCTGTGTGGTTGCTGACTCCGCAGGAGTATGCCATCCCACCGTTTTTGAAATATATGCCCGCGCCTTTTCCGGCTCCGGTATTTTCTGTTAATGAACTGTTGTAAAGTTTTCCGCCGGCGCCATTGAAATACACGCCGCCTCCTGAATAATTGGTCTCGATACTATTGGCAGTGATTGTGCAGTTGCTTGCCAGTCCGCCGCTATCGAAATAGACTCCGCCACCATTTCCGTTTGTGACCGTGTTTCCGGCTATTAAGCTATCGAAGGCTTCTCCGCCGGATTTGTAATAGACGCCCCCCCCGCCGGATCCCGCGATATTGTTGGTTATAACGCAATTTATTATTTTGCCGCCCTCAAGGCAGAAAACCCCGCCGCCGCGAAGGTTTGCGGTATTGTTACTGATTACGCAATCAATCAGTTTGCCGCCGCTATACATTAATATCCCGCCACCGCCGCGGTCTGAATGAGAGCTTTGCTCGATATTTCCGCTGATAACACAATTGGAGACCATGGAGTCGCCATTGCCGCAATACGCGAAAATGGCCCCGCCAAAATTGCTGTTTCTTGCATTTACTATCGAGAATCCTTCCACAGAACTACCTGCTGCGTTATTAATAACGATGCACTGGCAGGAGTCATTTCCGTCAATTGTCGTGTATTCGGGCCCATTGACGCTTATGAGTCTAATGGTTTCGGTTATGTTGATTGCAGATGAGAGCACATATGTTCCGTTTGTTACCCATACGGTGTCATTGCTTGAGCAGGCTTCCACGGCAGCGGAAATGGTTTTTGCTGCTGACGCCCAGCTTGTATAAGGAGCATTGGCGTCATCATCACCGGACGGGGAGACGTATCGGTCGACGGCCCGGGCTGGGTGGGGAATGGCTATGAATCCAAGGCAGAATGCCAGGGAAAAGGCTAACAGTAGTTTCATTTTGCCTGCGGTCATCATATGTCGATTATAGCAACTTTGATGCCTTGACATTGCTCTTGCAAAGAGCTTGTTTTTTCGTCTGTTAATAAAGCAATACCGCTGCCGTTACAGCAGCGGTATTGCTCGTGTTTACTTATGTTCTCTTATTTGACTAATTAGTCTTTTTTCTTCCTGACGCCTGGATTATCCAAGGTGTGGCCAGGTTGAACCCGTCGGGCTGAGTGCCCTTGAGTTTGCCTGTGCCGTTGTCAGTGTAGATCAAGCATCGGACTTCAGTCTTATTCTTGCCGTTTTCCTCTAGGACATTGCTATCACGTATGATGACTTCGTCCTGACCATCACCACTTGCGAGGTCGCCTACTGCCTGGATGGACCAGTCTGTGGCGTTGGTTGCGTAAGCGCTGCCCAGATCCCATGATGTCCAACCGATGGAGTTGGTATTGTCGGCGTTGAAGTGAAGCGTACCGTTATCATTGTAGTGCAACAGGTAGAGCGCTCCGTTATCAGTGTTTCTGAGCAGGAGTTCTTCAGCGTCTGTAGTTGTTACGGCTGTGCCGTTAGTGTACAGGTTGAAGTTGCCCATTGACTCAATACGCCATACGTTAGCCAGGTTGAACCCGTCGGGCTGAGTGCCCTTGAGTTTGCCTGTCCCGTTGTCTGTGTAGAAGAGGGCTCTGACTTCTGTTTTCTCTTTGCCGTTTTCAACAACAACGTTGCTGTCGCGTATGATGACTTCATCCTGGCCGTCGCCATTGATGTCGCCGATTGCATCGATTGTCCAGTCCGTGGCGTTGGTAGCGTAAGCGCTGCCCAGATCCCATGATGTCCAACCGATGGAGTTGGTATTGTCGGCGTTGAAGTGAAGCGTACCGTTATCATTGTAGTGCAACAGGTAGAGCGCTCCGTTATCAGTGTTTCTGAGCAGGAGTTCATCCGCGTTTGCGTTAGTTACAGATGTTCCGCTTGTATACAGGTTGAAATTACCGCAACCTTCTATAACCCATACATTAGCCAGGTTGAACCCGTCGGGCTGAGTACCCTTGAGTTTGCCTGTGCCGTTGTCTGTATAGAAAAGAGCTCTCACTTCTGTTTTGTTTTTCCCGTTTTCAACAAAACTGTTGCTGTCGCGGATAATAACCTCGCCTTGACCGTCGCCATTGATGTCGCCAACAGCGTCCATTGACCAGTCTGTGGAGTTGGTTGCGTAAGCGCTTCCGAAATCCCATGATGTCCAACCGATGGAGTTGGTATTGTCGGCGTTGAAGTGAAGCGTACCGTTATCGTTGTAATGCAAAAGATAAACAGCGCCATTCTGGGAATTTTTGAGCAGGAGCTGATCTCCATCGGGGACTGGATCCGATGCTCCGGTGTTAAAATTACCGTAAACCACCTGTTGCTGTCCCATTTCAGCGGTGTCTCTATCCTCTCTGGCAACTCTTCCGGCAGCGAAACATTGCTGGGACACTAGCGCAGCTCCTATTAATAAAACGGTGATTCTTGCGTCACTTCTCATCATATCCTCTCCTTCTTCCTTGATGGTTTTGCGGCTTTAATTTTTTACCGCATTTATAAAGGCCTATGCAATCCTTGCTTGGCCTTTTGTAATTGTGTTCAAACTGTGAATTTGAACCCAAAACAATCTTAAAAGCTTACCTGAGTTCTTTTAACCCTTGTTATATTTATCGGCTGATAACAAGAGAAATTCAACAAAATCTCAGATTTCTTTGATTTCAGCATATTTTGCCGGTTTTTATTCTTTGTCACCCCCTAGATCTCCAACAGCTTGAATACTCCAGTTTCCGGCGTTGTCGGAATAGTTTGTGCCTGCTGAGAACGAAGTCCAGTAGACTGAATTTGTATCTTCGGCATCAAACTCAAGGGTTCCGTTATCATTAAAGTATATGAGGAAAAAGTTTCCGTTTGAGTCATCGATCAATAATTCCTCGCCCAGGTGGTTTGTACTGGAATTGAAATCATCCGCTGCTTGTATTGTCCATTTATTGGCAAGGTTGAAGCTTGCCGGTTGTTCATCTATGGGGCGCAGTTTTCCGGGGGTAGCGCCTGTGTTATCGTACAGGAGGACGCGAACTTTTGACTTTACGAGGTCATTTTCGACCAAGGTTTCCGAGGATCGCATTATTATTTCGTCCTGTTCGTCGCCATTTATATCGCCGACAGCATGTATGCTCCACTGGGCGGGGTTATTTGTTTCGAAATCGGTTGCGGCATTCCATGATGTCCAGGATACATGGTTTGTGTTATCGGATTCGAAATTGATGGTTCCATCGTCTTTCAGGTAGACTATGAATAAAGCTCCGTTTTCCGTATTGCTCAGGAGCAATTGGTCGGAATCTTCCGGTGATCCGGGGACGCTCTGGTTATTGAATATTCCCGCGCCTTCAATTACCCATCTTGTGGCCAGGTTGAAGCCTTCAGGCTGGCTGGAGATATCCGCAAGCTTTCCTGCGCTGGTGGAGTTATCGTCATAGAACAGGATGCGCACTTCTGATTTTTCGAGGCCGCCCATCATGCTTGTTTCCGAGCTTCGCATGACGAGTTCATCCATGCCGTCACCATTGATGTCTGCTATGGTGTCTATGGAATACGCCGAGGGGTTGTTTGTTTCGTAATCCGATCCGACATTATATGCTGTCCAGTAGAATGAATTTGTGTCTTCAGAGTCAAACCCCAGTGATCCATCTGATTCGAAATGCAGAGTGAACAATGTACCCACAGAATCCTGAAGGACGACTTCGTCTCCGGGGTTATGCGGGTTGAAATTGCCGGCCCCCTTCACGCTCCATTTTGTTTTGAATGTAAAGTCGTCGGGTTGAGAATCGTTTATTACACCTGTGCCGGATTTGTCCCATGATATTGCGCGGCACGCAGCCTTTGTATCTGCTCCAGACCCTGTCGTTTCGCTTGTTCTCAGGAACAGTTTAACGGGCATGTGCTGCGGCGTGGCGGTGGTCAGGTTTGTGCCTGAAGGATCCTCGAAATCTGATCCGTTATGCGTGACGGCGATTCTGTAATAGTAATTTTGGTACGGCGTAAGGTTGGTATGCGTAACAGTCTGGTCAGAGCCGGCATACAGCAGGGTTCCATCGCCGTTATTTGTCGGGTATCCTGTGGATTTCCACCTTACTGTCACCATCTGGTTAGACATGCCGATAGACAGCGGATCTGTCCAGGACAGGACAGCGCTGTAGGTTCGGGCACGCACAGAGAAAGAGAATGTCGAAAAAGTGATATCATCGGCGAAAAGATTTCCGCATTCGGAGAAAGTTGTTGTGCCGACAACCGCGTTGGTCTCTGTGGATGTGCGTCCGGAATAACTTGCTTCTATGTTGTAGGTGGCGTCTGAGGGTACCTGGACGCCGTAATAGCCATTGGTGTCGGTGGTGTCGGTATAGGTTGTGCCACCGCCGGCAGGTGTCACTGAAATTGACGCCCCCGCAATTCCATTGCTGGAGCTGTCGATTACCCGTCCGGCCAGGACTTCGCCCACGCCATTTGTAAATATATTAAACAGCGCGCTGTCTACGCTGTCGTATGTGTGTGATGAGGTGTCGACTAGCGGCAAGTTATACCAGGCGTCTGATGATCCGCCCCATCCCATGTTAATATGGTGGTATTCCGTGTCGCTGCTATATCCCCATCCATCACAGACCACCGCGTGTCCACCTTCGCTTCTTCTTATGCCGAGAAAAACGGGACGATCTGCCGCCAGGTTGCTTTTCAACAGCAGGCTTAACAGGCTGGAGTTGATGCCATTGGAATTGTACATTCGTTTCACCTGACCATAGCCGAAGTCATCTGTCATTGAATCCTGTGCTTTGCCGAACTGCGCTGTTGAGCCGGAAGAGGTATAGTTCATTTCCGCGCCCACTCCAGCGTCGTAGCAAAGGGCTCCGATCATTTCCCACATATACGCTTTATAGGTAGCGCTTGCCGGGATCAGAGGCATCAAAGACCAGTTGTAGGCTCCGCCTGAACCGTCCCCGCCGCGTGTAGTGGCGGACTGGGTTGATCCGTCTACCGTAATAGTTTTTGTAATCTCGCCGATGCCTGAATTCGGGTATTCGTCATATTTCATAATCTGTGCCATGGCAGTCGCCACGCAGCCTGCGTAGTAATTGTTGGGTGTATAGTAGTTGTAACAATTGTAGCTTTGAGCCTGTTTCTGTGACCACTCTGTCTGGAGCAGGGGTGATATTCTGACGTCTGATATGCTGCTTGAGCCTCCGTAACTATCCCCTGTTGCTCCGTAGGCTGGGAGGTTCTGCTGTTGTCCGGGGCGCCGGGCGGATCTTGCCTGTCTGGAGCTGAGAGCAATACGGCTGTTTTCAGTGTATTTCAGCCACTTCTGTTTATTCCTGTCGGATTTTGTTTCGAGGGGAGTGGAGCCGATAGAGCCTGCGGATGCGATGGGTTCTTCCAGCTTTTCCTTTCTGCTTGAGAGATCGGAGCGCAGAAGTGACATCAATGGATGGTTTTCCGTCAGATCCGCCGGTGTGCCTTTATCAGAAAACGCTATAATTGGCTCAATGGCATTATCTGGTGAAATCACTATATAGCCTGTAGGTTCAAGAAAGACTATATGAAAGATCTCGCCGTGATCGTTGCTTGTAAAGGTTTCGATTTTTCGGATACGGTCAGGCAGCTTTGTTTTCATGCGATTTGAAGATTCACTCAGCCACCCTTCGGCCAGATCAGCCACATCTTCGGTTGTTACAGGTTCAGCGCAAAGAAATCCTGCTGAAGCCAGCAGTAGCAAAAGCGCTGAACAGATGTTTGTCAGACTACGTTTTCCGATCATTGGGCAAATCCTTCCCGAAAATTTCTTCATAACAGAGACAGCATTTCAGGTGCCAGTGAAACAGCATTCTGTCCGGGATTTGTCTGGATTTGTTCCTCCAGGCGCATATGTGCTTTGCCGGTAAGCGTTTATCTTACGGCGCTATAACGTTGCCGGCGAGCTACTCTGCGTTCTGCTATGGACATTGCCCATAGCGGCATATCGGAAATTTCTTCCGTGTCCAGATCCTGATCCTGTTCCTGTTCTCCGCTAGATTCGGTTTTTGCGTCTTCGTCGGCGCTGTGCAGGGGGTTGGTTGACGCTATGGATACTGTTTCTTCCTTTGTGGCGCTATCGGTTGCAGTTTCCTCTTGTCCGGAATTCTGGTCGTTTGCCTGATTGTTCGCGTCGGTCATGCTGTCTGAGTCCACGACGGTATAGTTGGCGTCTTCACCGGTGGAGAAGAGAGTGTACTCCTTGTAGGTCGGCTCCATGCCTGTTTCTGCTGGCTCTGCGGAAGCCATAAGCACATAGGCGTCGTCTGTAAGGCAGCCCACCGCCAGGTCGTCGCCTGATCCTGCCAGGGCGCATTCTGTGCCCGAGCTTGTGATCAGAGAATAATTCTTGTCGCAAGGCTCAAATTCCCGCAACTCGCCTTTGTCTGTAACAATAGTGTGAAGCAGGTTTCCGTTCCGTGACATGTCTATTCGCATAGCGTATTGTTCGTCGGTTGACACGAATGTCTGGTACTCGCCCGGTGATTTTTCTTGCAGTGAGGTGAGTGTCTGCATTGCAGCGGTCGGCTCTTCAGGTTTGTCATTAAGCGAGCCTTCACTGTCAACCGACAGCGAGAGCCGCAACGTATGTTCGTGGCCGCCGGCGGTCATGAGGACGAACGCTTCGTCTGTCATTTTCCCCAGGGACAGATTTTCGTTTCCCGCCACAAAATCGCATTTGGTTCCGCCTGTTGTCATCAATGCGGCGCCTGAATCGTCTGGCTGGAAGGTGTACTCGGCTCCATCCGGTGAAATCATTGTATAGCCATTATCCGAAAATGTAAGCGCATAATCCGCTGTGCTTGTGGTAAAAACGGTGAATTCGCCGTCAAACTCAGAAATCACGCTTCCCAGTTTTTTCATCATGGGTGAAGGTTTGTTATCATCTGCCGGTGTTGGCGTATCTTCTGATATTGTGATGGAAACATCCGGCCTGGCCTCATTTTTCTTAACTTTTTTAGCGCTGGCTAAAGTCTGTATCGAAGCCAGTTCCGGACTGTCATCGTTTTCTTTTCCGTCTTTGGCGTTATCCCCCGCTTTTGACCGTGGTCCGCGTAATCGTGGCTCTCGAATCCTGTCTGAAGCAGAATGGCTCTTTGTTGCGTGGTTTACTGATCTTCCGGATTGAATGGTGTCTGATTTGGTCGTTTTCGGTGAATTTGCGGTTGATTTAATGGAAGAATCCGTGTGGCGCGCGTTGTTTGAAATCTTCTGTTGGGATATTCCGGACTTTGTGTCGGCAAGGGAATCAAGGGAGTCGTTACGAAAATGATATGCGCCAATGACCAGTCCGTAGGAGGCTAAAAGGACTGTGAACATGGTTGTAACCGCCACGCTTATCTTAATTATCATCGCCCGTTTCATGTTGCTTTCGCTTATTATCCTTAAAAAAGAGTCAAATACAACTCGAATATAAATCTTGTCTTATAAAACTTATCGGCATCTCTTACGGGAACTTAAAAAAAAATCTGGAAGAATGTTTTTTTTGGGTCTTCCGCAGAATCTGTGGGTAAATTCGGTTCTTTATATGTGCCCGAAACGA
>CAYTRK010000061.1:0-9950 GCA_964440205.1 uncultured Victivallaceae bacterium | reverse complement strand
TATACGGTTAAGGGTGGCGGTTAAGAATTGCGGTTAAGTGTCTGAATCCGTACACCTAAACGCTCCTCTTACTCGGATACACTTACCCGACCTGCTTACCCGGTCTTCTCGCCCCTCTTCCCCTCCCACATCCCTTTCGCGCCATTTAGCGCCTTTCGTAGTTAAACTCTTCTCTTCTTCTTCTTCTTCTTCTTCTTCTCTTCCCCGTTCATCATTGAATATTCCGTGTTGGATATTGGATATTCTCCCCTTCTTCTTACCCCTCCCACATCCCTTTCGCGTCCTTTAGCGCCTTTCGTAGTTTAAATCTTCCCGTCGTCGTAAGCTTTGCTTCTGTTACAATCTTCCTCAGCTTTTTTCATGAATGGATCAGGTTAGAATTGCTGCCTTTTTATTCAGCGTTGTTGACATTTTTTGTCAATATGCGTAAAGTTTCATAATTATACAGCAAGGGAGATCAGGAAAAATATGCCAACTTACGAATATGAATGCTCAAAATGCGGACATACTTTTGAACGTTTTCAGAGCATGAACGAAGAACCGGTAAAGAGATGTCCGAAATGCCGTTGCAAAGTGCGCAGGTTGCTTGGTGTGGGCGCGGGTATTATTTTCAAAGGCAGCGGTTTCTACGAGACCGACTATAAGAGAAAAGAAAGCCGCAGAGTGCCCGAAACGTCGGAAAGCAGTACGAGAACGAATAAACAGGAAGCCGGCTCAGGGTCAGCCGAGAAACCGGCTTCAAAGGAAAAGACAGGCACGGCCGACAGATAGGAAGCGGAATGCCGGCGCACAGCCGGGGGCCGCGAATGGCCTGAACCAGACTTGACATTGATTGTGAAGGAGTAGCTTATGCCTCTGTGCCCTAATTGTGGCTCTGACAACGCGCTTGGCCGTATTTTTTGCGGCTCATGCGGCGCGAAACTGGATCTGACTAAGATGAGCAGCGAGGAAGTGGCTGCAAGTCTGAAAAAGAACTGGTTCCTGCGCAACAAGTGGATATTCTACGTTGTGCCGGCCGTTATCATCGTTTTTATGCTCGTGCTGGCGCTCTGGCCCAAAACCGCGGCCATAGGCGAGAGAGGCACGCTCCATGGCGGCGATAGAGTCAGAAAGAAAATCAAAGCCCTGTCGATGATGAAACGCGGGGAGAGCATAGAGTTCGAGATCCCGGAAAAGGATCTCAACGGCTATATAGAATACATCCGGGGACGCAGCCTGGGGGCAAATCGTTTCTGGGTTGATATCGGTTCCAGTTATATAAGAGTGCGTCTTGTCAAACCGATCTTCCGATGGAAGATGTTCGGACACGTGTATGAGCCGAAAACCTCATACGATGTCCTCTACGTATCGGCTGGATCCAGGCTTGTAGTACGCAAAGCTTCGATGGGGCGCCTTTCCCTTGTGCTGGGCAAAGGTATAGCCGCCGGCAAAGTCAGGGGTTTTGTAAAAAGCCAGCAGCAATGGTCGCTGGTAAATAACCCGAAAAGCATAGAGATCAAGGACGAAAAGCTGGAGCTTTCCTACTCGCCGTGAAAATCCGCGCAAGATTCGTTTTCGGCCGGTCATCGCTTTCCTCTTTATGAAAATCAGTCGCTTGATTTGTTTTGTTGCCGCAATCACATTCTGTTGCGCCACTGCCGCTCTGACACAGGTCCGGCAACCAGGGGCCAGGGAATCAGCCATTACGGAGGTTCTTTCGCGCAAGGTGTCTGTGAGCCCATCCGGGCGATTCTCGATACTCAGCGCCAATGCCATGGTCAATATGGACCTGTTGAGGTGGGCCGAAAATACTGCATCCAGTATTGAAGCGTCCACCGGTCTGGATGTGTCGACAGGTCCGGACAGAAAATTTCGTATTGTTGTCCGTGATGCGGGGACGAACTCGGCGCCTGCGGTCGGGCTTTCGTTTGATGTTGCAGACAAGAAGCTCGTTATGACGATGGTTATTCGCGGTTACAACGAAGTCAGCATCAGCAAATGCAGACTGATTTTCTGCCGGATGATTCTGGCCAACTGGATTGCAGAACGAAAGGAAGGCGCTTCAAGCCGGGAAATTGCCGCCTTTCTTAACGGGAATTCGCCGCCGGGCTGGTTTGCGACGGGGCTTTGCGTAGATATTGACCAATCCAGGCATGGCAGACTGCACGATTCTGCAATGTCTAAGTGGGAACGCGGAAAAGTTCCCGGCGCGACAAGTTTGCTTAAGGCTTCTGCGTGGGAAATTGATAAAGATGATCGGAAAAATAAGCATGACGTTGCCTGGTTCTTTTTTTTATGGCTCAATTCTCTTGGCAAAGAGGAACTCGTTTTTGACTCGATACTCAGTCGCATTGCTTCCGGCAGGGAATTGACATTGCAGTGGCTGGCCGGGATACTTAAGCGTGATTCAGTCGATGATCTTGAGCTGGACTGGGACAGGTTTTTCCTGGAAAGACGCCGCAGCATTATTGCTTTCGGAAAGCCTTCACTCGGCGCACTTCGACAATTGGAGGGCAAACTATTGCTTTATCGCGGGAATTCTGGTATTCCTCGTGACAGTGAGATTAAGGACAAAAGTGGATTCGCTGCTTTGATAGAAAAGAAAAACAAGCCCTGGCTGGACGAGTTTGCCGGGAGCAGGGCCATGAGCCTGAAACTTACGGCCATGGGCAGGGGCGAAGAATTCAGAGAAGTGGTGGAGAGTTACTGTCGGTTCCTGGAGAAACTGCGCAAAGGCGAAGATGACAGAAAGCTGATCTTGCTCTTGAGGGAGGCTAACAGAAGGTTAGAAAAGCTGCGCAGCCGATTGCTGAAAAATGAGTCTGGTCAAGAAGACGGCAGGAATTGAGGTTTAAGGCGGACGCGCGGGAGCTTCTGCCAAACACTTTGTGCAGACAAGTAGTCCCTCCATTCGAGGGTGTGGAAAAAGTGACGGTTTGGCGGCTAAATAGCAGAAAAATATATAATTTCAATATGAGCAGAAAAAAACAAAGTAAAACCATTGTGGGAGACGTTGAAAAGGATGTGCTTAAATTCACTTCCGGCGCAGATATTGCAACCGACATTGCTTTGGCGGAAGTAGACTGCATAGGGACCGCCGCGCATGTCGGAGCGTTGTCGCGTCTCCCGAGCGAATTCAGCGTTCTTTCTGAGACGGAGAGAAAAAATGTAATCCGTGAACTTGCCGGCATTATATCGCAAGGCCGGAAGAACAAGCTGAAGATCAGGGAAAGCGATCAGGATGTTCATTTAATGGTGGAAAGGCTTCTAACCTCTAAACTTGGCAATACAGGCAAAAAGGTTCATACCGGGAGGAGCCGCAACGATCAGGCCGCCGTCGATATCCGGCTGCTTGCAAAGCGGGACCTGCCGGAACTGATGCTCGACGTGAGCAACCTTGTCCGCACAATGCTGAGTTTTGCCAGGAAGAACAGGATGGTACCCATGATGGGCCGAACCCACAGCCAGCCGGCCATGCTCAGCTCGGTCGGACTATGGGCTTCGTGTCATGCCGAATCGATGATTGATGATCTGGGACTGATAAGGAAAGCTCTTGAAACCAGCGATAAGTGTCCTCTCGGATCTGCGGCGGGTTACGGTGTTCCGCTGCCCCTGGACAGGAAATGGACGGCTTCGGCGCTGGGATTCAGCGCCCCTAATGCGAACGTGCTCTACGCGGGGAACTCCAGGGGCAAGTATGAACTTGTTGTCCTTTCGGCTCTGCATCAGCTAATGCTCAGTTTCTCCCGTCTTTCGGAGGACCTGATTCTTTTTTCAATGCCTGAGTTCGGCTATTTTGAACTCCCTGGCGGATGGTGCACCGGCAGCAGCATAATGCCTCAGAAGAAGAACCCGGATGTTCTGGAACTGGTCAGAGCCAGGACGGCAGTGACGGCAGGCTGCGTCCAGGCGGTCTCGGGCATTCTTACTGGCCTTCAAAGCGGTTACAGCCGGGACCTCCAGGAAACCAAGAAACCGTTTATAGACGGCCTGGAAACAGTCTGCGGTTGCGCCGGCATACTTGGCGGGCTGATGAAAGAAATCACGATCAACAGGGAAAGGCTTTGCGAATCTGTTTCCTGCGAGGTTTTTGCCACTGATAAGGCCCTTGAACTGGTAGGGGATGGAATGCCTTTCAGGGCAGCATACAAGCGAGTCCGCGAGAACATCGCTGACCTTGCCGAAATCGACCCTGTTGCTGCGCTTAAAAGGCGGGAACAGATGGGGTGGTCCGGCAGAATCGATTTTGACGCGCTCAAGACAGGGCTGAACGAGCAAAAGGCTTTTGCGAGACGGAAAAGCAATGAATTCAAAAAGATGGTAACCAGACTCTTCGGGATAGAATACCCTGAGGGCTTTGACCGGGAGGCATAATATGTCCAGAGGAAAGAAGATGTTCGTTTATACTATGGCTGCAATGACTTTTTGTTCGGTTGTTTTTTTTGCCGGCGCTGCCGCGGCGCAGGAGGGAACCGCCGGGGATGCGCCGGAGATTCACCGTCAGGAAACTACCGCAACAGCGCAGCAGTCCGTCATGCCCTGGCAACAGGCGTTGGAAACCGGCGGACCGCCGGTGCAGATACTGATGTATGTGCTGGTTGGAATGTCTTTTCTGGCGGTAACGCTCATCGTATATTTCTTTGTTGTGCTCAGAACCGGGGAAATTGTCCCTCGCCAGACGCTGCACGACCTTCTCGACCGGCTCAGGAAGGGAAAGATTGAGGAGGCACGAATAACATGCGAGGCAAGGCCCTCTCCGCTTTCTGCGGTGGCTCTTACTGCAATCGACTATGTCAAAAGTATGGGCAACTCGGACCCGGCGCTGATAAAGGACGTAATCCAGGGCGAAGGCTCCCGTCAGGCTGAATCGATACAGGGGCAGACACAATACCTCCTGGACATCGCGGTCATATCGCCAATGATCGGCCTGCTTGGAACCGTATTCGGAATGCTCAAGGCTTTCAGCGCGGTTGCGCTTGATATTGCCCAGGCGAAGCCGGTAGTCCTTGCCAACGGCGTTGCCCAGGCTCTGATCACCACCGCTTCTGGTCTTATTGTAGGCATCCCCGCGATGATGTTTTATTCCTATTTTCGTCGCAAGTCCTCGAAACTTGTTTCCAGCCTGGAGAGCGCTTCGGCGGAAATCATGATGGCCCTTTCAGCAACGGAGCCCGAAGAAGATGAATTTCAGGCGTAGATCAGATTTACAGGAGCCGAGCTTCCAGGTAACGCCGATGATCGATATCGTGTTTCTGATGCTCTGTTTCTTTATTACCAGCCAGATATTTGCGCAGTGGGAAGCGGAAATCAATATCCAGCTTCCTACAGCCACGGAAAGCGGATTGCCCGGAAGGCTTCCGGGAGAAGTGATTATAAACGTTTTTGAAGACGGCTCCATTGTAGTCAATCGCCAGGCGCTTGAGCCCAAAGAGCTGTCCGGTCTGCTTCAGAACCTGGTCGAGCATTTTCCGGGACAGTCGGTGTTGATACGCGCTGACAAGGAAACAAGGTACGATGACATTATTCAGACGCTTGACCTGTGCCGGAAAGCCGATATATGGAGCATATCTTTTGCTACGCGAGTGCCTGAAGAAGAGCGGCCTGAATGACCTGCTTTTTTGTTAATACTCGATTAAAAAGGAAATTGCATGCTGCATCCAGCCTCTAAGAATTTCTTTCTTTCTGCTACAATCATGTTTTTTATTTCCTCGGCGACGGGCATGTCGGCGGAACTTTCAGCGACGGAAAGACTTCAGTTCGCGAACGGCCTTTACGGCAGAGGCATCTACGATCTTGCTGCCGCGGAATACAGAACATTTGTAACGGAATACTCCGGCCACAAGGCCGTCGATACGGCGAGGTTCAGGCTGGGGGAGTGCTATCGCCGGACGGGTAAATCAGCCGAAGCAGTTGAACAGTATATCCATGTTTTCGAAAACTTCCCGAAAAGCCGTTTCCGGATGAAGGCCGGACTGCTCGCCGGGAACCTTGCTTTGGAGGAAGGCAGGGCGGACAAGGCCATAGAGATCCTGAAGCAGGTCATCAAGTCCGACCCTCCCGGGCAGATCGCTGCAAGCGGACTCTATTCGCTTGGATTGGCATTGAGGTCGATCGAACGCTTGAAAGAGGCGGAAAAACGGCTTGAAGAACTTGTTAAACATCATCCAAAGTCCGATTACTATCCCTACGCGTTACTTGCTCTGGGCCGCGTGTACTCTGAGCAGGACAAAGACAAAAAGGCCCTTCAGATGTATGCCAGGGCGCAAAAGACATCTGATAATAAAGATATAAAGGCGGAGTCGGTTTTCAGAATAGCAGAGCACCACTTCCGGAATAACAGATTCGAAAGCAGTTCGACGGCCTATCAGGAACTGATCGAGAACTATCCGAAACACAGGCGGTCTGGCGAAGCCGGTCTTCGCGCAGGGTGGGCAATGCATAATGCAGGCAGTTACAAGCGCGCACTGAAGTACGCCGAAAAGAATATCAACCGGCTCGGGGATTCGGACGATACCGACGCTGGAAGCCTGGCCGAATGGATGTATATCCTGGCGAACTGCCTTCGGCAGCTCGACGAGTATAAAGAATCGTTGGAGCAGTACCGCAAATTGCTTAAGCGGTTTCCCTCAAGCCGCTTCACAAACGAAGCCTTGTACGAAGCAGCGCTGGCAAGCTACCTGCTCAAAGACTACGATCACTCATTGGAGCTTGCCCGGAGAGTGGATATTGATAAAGCGCCTGCAATCGCGGAAAAGTTTTACTGGCTGCTCGCCAGGGCATATTCAGAAAGCGGACAGGAAGAGCAAGCCAGGAAGTACTACAAACTGATAACCGTGGAATATCCCGAGAGTAAACTGGCCTGCGAGTCGGCATACCGTCTGGGGTACCGGTTGCAGGAGAAAGGCGAGTGCGACAAGGCGTCTGAATACTACCGGATGATTATAAAGAAATTCCCGTCGCACGAACTGGCGCCAAAAGCCGTGTTCTCGCTTGGGGTGTGCCGGGCGAAAGTTGACAGGTTCGAAGATGCCATTAAGCGATGGGAGGAATTTGCTGAAAAATATGCCGGACATCCTCTTGTGGAAGAAGCTCTGTACAGGAAGGCCATGGCAGAGATCAAGCTGGAGCGCGACGAAAAGGCGACTAAGGACCTGAATGAATTCCTTGAGAAATTTTCAAAGAGCGAACGCGCCGCTGTTGCCCTGTACTGGCGCGGAGTCCTAAACCAGCAGGCGGGAAAAAATGAGAAAGCGGAACAGGATCTGAAGCTTGCTCTAAAAAGGGGCCTTCGCGGCGCCAGAAAGCTCCAGGCTAGGTTCCGGCTTGCGGCGCTGCTCAAAAGCAAACAGAAATTCGAGGATGCAGCGGACATGCTTCAGTCGCTTCTGTCAACGGAAATGCGCAAAGAATTTGCTCCCGGCATTCTTCAATGGCTGGCCGAATACAGGTATAGCCGCGAGGATTACGAGAAGTCCGTTGAAGCTGCCCGCGCGCTGGTTGTATCTAGCCGGGACGAGGGGTGGAAACAGACTGGTTGGACGCTGATCGGAAGATGTATGCTCAAGCAGGACAAGAATCAGGCCGCGGCATCTGCTTTCAAAAGGGCGCTGGCGAAAAAGGTTGCCACAAGATTCAAGGCTGAATCCGCCTTGCGCCTTGGAGACATTGAGCTTGAGGAAGAAAATTACGAACAAGCCGGGCAGTATTACGAACAAGCCGCCGAGCTGGCTGCGGGCGATGATATGCTGGGCATAAGAGCCAACGCTTATGCCGGCATTGCCAGATCCTGGGAAGCTCGGGATAACCTTGAGAAATCTTCCCGCTACTTTATGAGTGTGGCCATACTTTACGACGATCCGGATCTGGCGCCCGAGTGTCTTTACCGGGCCTACCTTAATTTCAGCAAGCTTCAGAAACTGGACTCCGCGCGGAAAGCCGCGGAGGAACTGAAGACAAAATATCCTCAAAGCGATTATGCCGGAAAGATTCTGGAAACAGACGAGTGATATCATGACCGACATACCGGAGAAACAGGTGAATAGAAACAACCCCGCCGAACGGGAGCATGCTACTCTGCACCGGCCAAAGGCCGGCAGGCACCGCGCTGCTGCATTCGCGGCTTGTTTTGTTTCGGTGGCCCTGCATGGCGCGCTGGTTTACCTGTTATTCACTTTGCCATTCAGTCCCCTGGCCCAGAGAGCCGAACTTCTCAATAGTAGGATATTCCGGGACGTGGAAATCAAGCAGGACGAAGCAGTTCCAGAGCCTGAACCGGAAACGACTCCCCGCTCCGAGGGTATAGGAGCAGTCAGAGCCGAGGTTGATGCCGAAGAACTGGCTGTATCCGAGGAATCGCTGACTCCTGAACAGGCCGAAGCAACTATGCGGACAGAAGGTTCCCTTGCCGGGCCGGGCAAGCTTCCCGACCCCTCGGAATGGAAACCCCGGCAGGACATACTTGCGATAGAGGAAAAGATTGTTGACGACCAAGTCAGCGCCCTGCCAAGGCGACTGATTCCCGCCGTTGAAAGGATCCGGGATAGCGAGGAGATTATTCCGCCGGTTGACCGGGACCATACAGCTCCGGATGAAACGGAAAAAGAGGACCTCGCGCCAGGTGATGGGCCATCTCCCGGCGTAAAGGCAGCCACGGCGCCGGTTGACTTCGGCTCAGGCGATTTGGACGGGGGCACAGCGGCGGAAATGGCAGGCGACGAATTCGGAGAACAACCCGAGGATGTGTCCGAGTTGAAAGCCATTGAAGATGTGCTGGACGCGGAGGTGACCGTTTTTGAAGGACGCCGAAAATCGGAATATCTCTATTTCAGGATCGATATTCAGCGAGCAGGCAAGAAGGAACTGCCCGTTATACCTAAAGACGTGGTGCTCGTGCAGGATTGTTCCGCAAGCCTTACGGACAGACGTCTGCATTTCTGCAAGGAGGGGTTGAAACGCTCTCTCCCGCTGATACGCAAGGGCGACAGGTTCAATGTGATTGCTTTCAGGGAGAAAGTCGACAAGTGTTTCAACGGGTGGGCCGAGAAAACCCCGGAGAACCTTCGCAAAGCCGGGAACTTCATCGAAGCGTTGCGTTCGGGCGGCAATACCGATCTGTATTCTTCCCTGATAGCGTTGTCTGAAATCGAGAGAAAACCCGGCCGCCCCGCAGTTGCAATTGTTGTAACAGACGGGTTGCCCACTTCCGGAATTACCGACAGCACGGAGATTATCGGCAGATTCAGTAAAATCAACGATGGAACAATGTCGATATTCGCTATGGGAGCCGTCGGCAGAGCCAATACGTATCTGCTTGATATTGTAAGCTATAGTAATAAAGGCGATGTTTACGTCATAAACCGGGGCAGATGGGAAATACCGGATGCTGTAAAAAACCTGATGGAGCAGGTCAGCCGTCCTGTAATGGCGGATCTTTCCTTCAGGTTTGCCGAAGGTATCACGACCGAAGTATACCCGGTCCTGTCCAGCGACCTGTACCTCGACAGGCCTCTGACGCTTTATGGCAGATGTCCGAAAAGCAACGACAGGATTGTTTTCCAGGCAGTCGGGCAGGGCGGGGATGTCGAGTGCGATATGATTTTTGACATTGATCTTTCCAGCGCCGGGCGAAGCTCTGAAGAAGATGTTCGCGAGTCCTGGGCGAATCAGAAAATTTATCATTTACTCGGAGAGTATGCCAGGAAACGCAACTCTCAGACGCTGCGTGAGCTTCGAGCCACCGCAGAAGACTACAACCTGCGCGTACCATACCACAGGAGTCTGCGTTGAAAAGGCATATGGATATTCTATTCACCGCTCATTTTTTTCTGGTGTTTTGTGATGAATAATTGTTTTCTTCAAACGGTAAGCCCGCATATCTCACAGGATTTCGTAGTGAGAGCGTGGAGAGCGCTGCTGTGGGGGCGCCAATTGGTGAAACGCCGGAGCAGCCGTATAGACATACTGCAATCTGG
>CAYTRK010000060.1:0-10006 GCA_964440205.1 uncultured Victivallaceae bacterium | reverse complement strand
ACACCTAATCGCTCCTCTTACTCGGATACACTTACCCGACCTGCTTACCCGGTCTGCGCTCCCCCTCTCCCCCTTCTTGGCGAAGCCAACCCCGCCTGCCCCGTCGCATGACTGGGGTCGAATGATCGGGGCCACATCCTACGTCCAACACTTCCCCCTTTTCGCGCCCTTTCGAGCCTTTCGTAGTTAACTCTTCTTCTCTTCCACGTCGCCGCTCTGCGGCAAGTGGCCACTTAGCGATATCATCGCTGACGTGGCTTTTCTTCCTCTTCACTTGATCATTGATCATTCCGTGCTGTGCCCGCCGAAGCTACCTGAGCGAAGGCGTGGTTGGATATTGGATATTCTCTTCTCGCATCCCACATCCTACGTCCAACACTTCCCCCTCTCCATTTCCCGGGTCACTTATACTTTCTGATAACGGACGTGACTACTCCTGCCAGTTCCAGTGAATTCTTCGGATAGATGGGTTTATAATTGTTGTTTGCCGGTTCCAAGCGCATGCCGTCCTTGTCATTGACGAAAAATTTCATGGTCCATTCGCCGTCGACCTGGGCAATTACCACGTCATTGTTTTTCGGTTTCCGGCCTTTTTCCACGAGGACCATGTCGCCGGGGCATATTCCGGCGCCTGTCATGGAATCTCCGGTGACTTTCAGCATGAAAGTGGCTTCCGGTTTCTCAACCAGAAATTCGTCCAGGTTGAGAGTGTCGATCAGTTCTTCCTCTGCGGGCGAGGGAAATCCGGCCTGGACCGTGCCAAGTAGTTTTATCGATCCGGTTATTTTTTCCGTGAGAGCAATCTTGCGACCCTTCTTCTTTACATAACCTTCCCGGTCAAGCCTAAGTAGCAGAGAGAATACTGCGCTTTTCGTTTTATATTCAAATATATCCAGCATTTCATTGTAGCCGGGCACCCGTTTTTCGCGGGCATAAAATTCCTTTAACCTGGCGATCTTCCTGTTCATGTCTGGTTTGGTCATTTTCGGTTTCTCCTCTCCGGCGTTTCACCAATTCGCACCCCCGCAGCAGCGCTTTCCACGCTCTTCCGCCACAGGCGGACAGGCAGCTACGAAATTCCGTGAGATATGCGGGTTAACCTGTTCTGGTCAGATTAGTGGAACCAAAGTTCTACTTGCAAGAAATATCTGTTCGGAATCGCAATAAACCTATATTCGGCAGTTGACAACTTTGCCGCAGCTGCAAGGCGCGTGCCGTTTATAGGATAAATATTGGTGAGCCGGGTCATTCCTGACTGCCCGCTCATGCGTCAATGGCTATAATGAGAATTGCTGAACTATCTTCTTTTCCTCTTGATGGATCAGTCAGGGTGGAATAATCTCATTGATTTATTAGGAGATAGAGATGGAACTAAAAGGCGCTGGATATAATGACCGGGCTCTGAGCGAGAGCGAAGCAGCCGGGATATGCGACGAAGCTGTGTCGGAATGGGATATAAAGGGCAAAAAGGCGCTGTTGATAATCCCCGACAGCACAAGAACCTGCCCGCTGAACATGATGTTCCGGCTGCTTTATGAAAGAATGGCGCCCGAGGCTGAAGCGCTGGATTTTCTGGTGGCTCTCGGGACGCATCCGGCAATGAGCGAAGAGCAGATTTACGATCTTGTGGGGATCACCCGCGAAGAGCATCAGGCAAAGTATCCGAAGGCTTCATTTTTCAACCATTTATGGAAGGATCCCCGGGCGCTTTACGATGTGGGCAAAATTCCGGAGGATCGGATATCGGAATTGACCGACGGCCTGTTCGGCATGGATGTGGTTATCACCTGCAACAGGATGATGCTTGACCACGATGTTGCGATTATTGTCGGCCCGGTGTTTCCTCACGAAGTTGTCGGATTCTCAGGCGGCAACAAATATTTTTTCCCCGGCATTGCCGGACAGGAGATTATCGATTTCTTTCACTGGCTTGGCGCCGTGATAACCAACCCGAAAATAATCGGACACAAAGACACGCCGGTAAGAAAAGTTGTGAACGAAGCCGCCTCGCTTCTTGAAATCGAGAAAAAAGCCCTGTGCCTGGTTGTAAAGGGCAAAGACCTTTTCGGACTGTATTACGGAAGTCCGGAGGCAGCATGGTCTTCGGCGGCGGATCTCTCTTCTCAGGTTCATGTCGAATACCGCGACAGAACCTTTGACACCGTGCTCTCCTGCGCTCCGAAAATGTACGATGATCTCTGGACCGGCGGCAAGTGCATGTATAAGACCGAACCTATAGTGTCTGACGGTGGCAAAGTGATCATCTATGCCCCGCATATTAAGGAAATTTCACCGGTACACGGCAAGGTTCTGCACGAAATAGGCTATCATACAAGAGACTTTTTCCTGAAACAATGGGATAAATACAAAGGATACCCCTGGGGCGTGGTGGCTCATTCCACGCATGTGAAGGGAGTGGGAACCTATGAAGACGGTGTGGAGTATCCGCGGGTGGAAGTAATTCTTGCAACCGGAATTCCGGAAGAAATCTGCAGGAAAGTTAATCTCGGGTATATGGATTACCGGGATATCGACCCGGAGTCCTACGCAGACAGGGAGGATGAAGGGATTCTCTACGTGCCGAAAGCGGGAGAAATTCTGTACAGGAAGAAGTGACAGAGGATATTTCAGACAAATCAAATTAATAATTGTTGGCTGAAGAAGCGCTGTAAGGCGTAGCTGACTGACAAAGCAAAAGGAGAATAATACATGGGTGAGAAAGCTGATATTGGTGTAGTCGGACTAGCGGTAATGGGCGAGAACCTGATCCTTAATATGGAAAGCAAAGGGTTTACGGTTGCCTGTTACAACAGAACCGTGAGCAAGGTCGATGACTTTGTCGAAGGCCGGGCAAAGGGAAAGAAGATTATCGGCTGCCGGAGCGTAGAGGAATTTGTGTCAAACCTGGAAAAGCCTAGACGCGTAATGCTAATGGTCAAGGCGGGCAAACCGGTCGACGCTTTTATCGAGCAGATCCTGCCCCATCTTGAAGAAGGCGATATTGTCATTGACGGCGGAAACAGTCATTTTCCAGATACTATGCGCAGGACAAAGTATCTCGAAGAAAAAGGATTGATGTACATAGGGACAGGCGTTTCCGGCGGGGAAGAAGGCGCTCTTAAAGGACCTTCCATCATGCCCGGCGGGAGTCCCGATGCGTGGGAGCATGTCAAAAACATCTTTCAGTCGGTCGCCGCAAAGGCCCCGGACGGAACGCCTTGCTGCCAGTGGGTTGGGTCTGACGGAGCCGGACATTTCGTCAAGATGACCCATAACGGAATCGAGTACGGCGACATGCAGCTTATCTGCGAGGCCTACCAGATTATGTCCAGGGGACTCGGTATGAGCGCCGCGGAAATGCAGGAGGTGTTTGCCGAGTGGAACAAAGGAGACCTTGATTCGTATCTGATTGAGATTACTTCCGAAATTCTGGCCAAGACCGATCCTGATACAGGCAAACCGATGGTCGATGTTATCCTGGACACGGCGGGCCAGAAGGGTACCGGCAAGTGGACCTCACAGGCGGGCCTGGACATGGGAGTGGGAATTCCGCAGATTGCCGAAGCGGTTTTTGCGCGCTGCCTTTCTGCAATAAAGGAAGAACGCGTAGCTGCATCGAAAGCGCTTGTCGGCCCCGACGCAGAATTTTCCGGCGACAAAGACGCTTTTATCGCGGAACTCCAGCAGGCGGTCTATGCGGCGAAGATTTGTTCCTATGCCCAGGGCTTTCAGCTTCAGAGGGCCGCGGCGAACGAATACGGCTGGGATCTTAATTACGGCGACATAGCTCTTATGTGGAGAGCGGGCTGCATCATAAGGGCAAGGTTCCTCGACAAGATCAAGGCTGCTTTCGACAAGAATATGGAATTGCCGAACCTGCTGCTGGATGATTACTTCAAGGGAGTAATCGACAAGTCGCAGCCTGCGTGGAGAAGCGTAGTTCGCACTGCTATACAGCTCGGCATTCCCGTTCCCGCGATGGGCACTGCGCTGAACTACTATGATTCGTACCGATGCGCAAGGTTGCCCGCGAACCTGCTGCAGGCGCAGCGGGATTATTTCGGTGCGCACACTTATGAGCGGCTGGACAAGCCCCGTGGGGAATTCTTCCACACGGATTGGACCGGGCGGGGAGGCAAAACTTCCGCCTCTACTTACAGTGTGTAATGGCTGGAGCCGGGAACCGACCGGGAAGAAATGCAAGGAATAAGGGGAGGAACAAGCTTCCGCGCTCGCGGCAGGAATTTTGTGAAAAATGCGGGTTAACAGTTTTCAGACCAAGGAGGTTACGATGCAACTGCTGAAACGCGGACTGGGCCTGGTTGTTCCTGTCGTTGCTGCTGTGCTTTTCACAGGCTGCGCTGCGCGTATGGTTGGGCAGGTAAAGCCGCTGCCTGATGAAGCCATTCCGCCGGTGATAGCTGTAAGTTCTTTCGAGAACCGGTCTGGATTCAGCGGTAAATGGAAACTTGGCTCGGGCATGGCCGATCTGCTGGTGTCTGAACTTGTGGCCAGCCGCAACTTCGTAGTGGTGGAACGTAAGAACCTTACTTCGATACTGCGCGAGTTGCAGCTTCAGGAAAGCGACGGGTTTCGGGATGAAGGCAAGGTCGACACCGGGCGTTTGAAGAATGCGAAATACCTGGTAAGAGGTGTAATTAACGATTTTTCGCAGGTGGGCGGAAGTTCGTTTGGCATAGCCATCCGAAGTTTTCTTTTCGGCGGAAAGGGATGCAAGGCCCGGGTGGCACTGACACTTACCATCGTCGACGTTGAGAGCGGGGAGATCGTGGACTCTGTTCAGTGCGCTGGAATCGCCAAGGCAAGGCAGGCTTACGCAAGAGGAGAATATAAGGGGGTGGCCTTTGGGGGCGATGCCTTTTTCAGAACGCCGCTTGGAATAGCAACGGCCAACGCTATACGCAGAGGAGTTCATGGTATAGTCAAAAAGGTGCCCAGGAAGTACTGGTCCCCGGTAGTCTGTGCAATCGGCGGAGACGGCAGCGTGATAATCAACGGAGGAAAGCTGCGCGGGCTCCAGAAGGGCGAAATGTTCGAGGTCAGGGAGAAGGGCAAAGCTGTTACCGATCCCGTGACCGGCGATGTTCTCTCGGTAGTGCCCGGCACGAAGATCGCGGTGTTAAGAGTCAAAAAAGTAAAAAAGAACATATCTTACTGCGACGTGGTCAAGGGCGGCGGCGTCGAGAGAGGTCAGCATCTGAAAGCATTGCAGGATTAACAAACACACAGGACGGTCTTCTGCGCTGCTCACTGAAAAAACTCGATAGAACGGCCCCGGCCCGTCCCGGATGTTTCCGATAATACAACTCCATGAAAGCCGAATTTCTTGACAAATTGATAGGACGGATTGACCGCCTGGACCCCAAGAACGTTCAATCGCACTTTCTCCGTCTTGCGAGGGAACGCGGGTTGCTGGAAACTATTTTCCAGTCTATCCAGGAAGGGGTAATCGTCGTAGACGGGGCGGGGCTGATCCAGTACGCCAATCGAGCCGCGGAAAGGCTGATGGGCTTTTCTTTCGAATCGACGCAGGGTAAAAAAGTGTCGAGATACCTTCGCGAAATCGACTGGCGTAGAATCATGGCGTTGGACACCGACGAATGGTCCCGCATCCTGAGCCATGAGATCGAAATCAATTATCCCGAACATCGTATCCTCAACTTTTACGTTGTTCCTCTTTCGTCCCGTGAAGGGCCGGACCAGGAAGAAGGTGTTGTGGTGATTCTGCGGGACGTTACCGGCGACCGGGAAGAAGAGGCGAGCATGTTGGAATCGGAGCGTCTTAATGCCGTCAAGCTGCTTGCAGCCGGAGTCGCTCACGAGATCGGCAATCCGTTGAACGCGCTTAATATACATCTGCAGCTCCTGCAGAGGGAAATCCAGCAACTGCCGGAAGAAGAGAAAAGCGCCCTGAGCGATCTCGCTGAAGTTGCCAGGAATGAGGTCTCGCGGCTGGATCTGATAATAACCCAGTTTCTGCGGGCGATACGGCCCAAAGAACCCGACTTTGAACTCTCAAGCGTTGATAAACTGCTTGAGGAGGTACTGACTCTGCTCACGCAGGAGATGGAGAATCGGCGGATCAAGGTAGAAGTTGAAAAGCCCGAGAAGCTGCCGAGGATCAAGGTTGACAGAAACCAGATCAAACAGGCATTTTTCAATATTATTAAAAACGGGTTCCAGGCTATGCCTGATGGGGGCCGGCTCCAGATCAATGTATCGGTCCATGAGCATTCAGTGGTGATTTCTTTCAGGGACACGGGAAAAGGAATAAGCAGCGGCGACATGTCGCGGATTTTCGAACCGTATTACACGAAGAAATCCGGCGGATCAGGCTTGGGGTTGATGATTGTACAGCGTATAATCCAGGACCATGGCGGTCAGATTGAAGTTGCCAGCAAGCAGGACGAGGGAACTATTTTTACCGTCTGCCTGCCGCTGGCCGAGCGCCGTGTCAGGCTGCTTAAACCGCCGCGTGAAGGTGATTATCAGGAACTGGAAAGCGAATGAGTGGATTGGAATATGGCGAAATCTAAACATGTGAAAAAGAAGCCCGCGGTGCTTGTTGTTGACGACGACAAGAACACACGCGACGGGCTTAATCTTGCGCTCAAGAAAACCTATAATGTGCTTCTTGCCGAGAACGGGAGCAGGGCGCTGGAGTTGCTCGGCGAGCATGAGGTCGATATTCTGCTGGGCGATGTCCGGATGCCCGGAATGGACGGGCTCACTCTTATGAAAAGAGCGCTGGCAAGGAAGCCGCAACTGATAGTTATTCTCCTTACCGCTTATGGTAATGTTGAGACCGCGGTAGAGGCGATGAAGCAGGGCGCGTATGATTTCCTCATGAAGCCGGTAAACCTTGACCGGCTTGATCTTCTTCTGCAGCGCGCTTTGCGGTCCAGGGAAGTTGAGTCGGAGAATGTTGACCTGCGCAGGCAGCTCGATGATAAGTACGGGCTGGAGAACATTATCGGTAGTTCGCAGCCGATGGCCGAGGTTTTTGATGTCATCAGGCAGGCCGCCCCGACTAGGGCCACGGCGCTGGTCCAGGGCGAGAGCGGAACCGGCAAGGAACTTGTGGCTCATGCCATCCACGGGCTGAGCCCGCGGGCGAAGGGTCCTTTTATTGCGGTTCATTGTGCTGCGCTTTCTCCCGGATTGCTGGAGAGCGAATTGTTCGGACACGAGAAGGGCGCTTTTACCGGGGCCGTAGGCAGAAGAAACGGGCGGTTCGAAATGGCGGACGGCGGGACGCTTTTTCTTGACGAAGTCTCCGAGATAGATCCCTCGGTGCAGGTGAAGCTTCTGCGCGTGTTGGAAGAGCGCAAGTTCGAGAGGGTAGGCGGCGGCGAGGAGATAGAGGTCGATATCCGCCTGATAGCTGCAACAAACAAGGTGCTCCGCAAGCTTGTCGACGAAGGGAACTTCAGGGAAGATCTTTTCTTCCGGCTGGATGTCGTGAATATCAATCTGCCTCCGTTGCGTGATCGAAGAGACGATATACCGCTCCTGTGTCAGCGTTTCCTGCGGGATGCTTCGGAAAAAAACGGCAAGCAGATTGAAGGGCTGACTTCGGAGGCCCTGAATATCCTGGCGTTGTATTCATGGCCGGGGAATGTGCGGGAACTGCGCAATACAATAGAGAAAATGGTAGTACTGGCGAGGAAGGAGAAGCTGACGGCCAGGGACATACCGCACAATATCAGGAATGCGGTTCAGCAGGCCGAAGGCTCTGCCGGCGGGGAAAGCGGGCTGGCTGTTCCCGCGAGGGCCCCTGGACCCGGCAGCAAGAGTTCACTTGCAGACGTTGAAAGGGAAATGATTTATAACGCGCTCGAAAAGCACAACGGCAGTCGCACGGAAGCTGCCAGGGAACTGGGAATAAGCCGCCGGACGTTGCACAGGAAGCTCAAGCAGTATCAGGAAAGCGAATAATCGCTCCGCCGTCGCAACGGGGCATGGTCCTTGAAACAGCGCAAGGAGAAACATTATCTTGCCGGGAAACAGTGTACAGTCTTTCATAAGCAGCCTCAGCGAAGGCCGGGGACTCTTTTTCGTTCGCGGGCTTATTGTAGTTCTGGCGATACTCGTTGCGGTGGGTATTTACGCGGGGCTCCGGTTCAGGGGTCTGACTGACGGCGAGGCCATGGAACAGGCGCAGCTCGGCAGAAATTTTGCCGAGGGCCGCGGCTTCGTTACTCTGTGCAGGCGTCCTCTGGACCTCTGGTATCTCGAAAGAAATGATAAGGAGCATCAGGGCGAGCAGCCCGATATTCGCCATGCGCCGGCTTATCCTTTTGCTTTGAGTCTCGGTCTGAGAATTGCCAATCCCTCGTACAAGGTCAGCCCGGACTCAGACATATTTCCGGCTGAACGGAAAGTGATAGTCCCTGTCTGCGTCATCTTCTATGCAGCCGCGGGCCTGATGGTGTTCTTGCTTGCGCTTAAGCTTTTCGATGTTCGTGTTGCCGTGGTTTCTCTGCTGGCCTTTGCCCTGAGCAAAACAGCCATGGATCAGTGTATATCCGGGATGCCGGATTCTCTGACGACTTTTCTTGTTACTGCCGCATTCTATTTTGCCTGTCTCTGCAATTCTGCCAGAGCGCGGGGCTGCACGTTTGCGAAGTGGGGGGTGTATCTTCTTGTTGCTTCGCTGGTGACGGGTCTGGCTTTTCTCTCCGATTACCGTGCGCTGGTCATTCTGCCCGGCGTGGTCCTGTGTGTGGTCGCGGCGTTTGACCGCCTGCACTGGCTTGCGGGCCTTTTCGTTGTTCTCATCGCAGGCGCTGTGGTCTTTCCATGGCTTATGCGGAACCAGGAGGTGAGCGGCGGATATCTTGGGCTGGCTCCGTATTCGGCGCTGGAGGGAACATACCGGTTTCCCGGCGACACCCTGGATCGCCAGTACGATCCGCCATATCATCGCAGCCATATTATGGTCGCCGCAAAAAACAGGATCGGGGACAACCTTGCATCGGTTTTTAACGGAGGGCTCAGAACTGCGGGCCAGGGGTTGCTTGTATGTTTTTTTCTTGTTTCGTTTTTCCTTATATACGAGGACTCCCTGCCTGCCCTGATGAAATGGGGAACAGGTCTGACCGTTGTCGCTGGGCTTTTTGTCGCGGCGATGTCCGGCCCGGATAGTGGATCTTTTAGCGTTTTATGGGGCATAATCGCAGTCATGGGTGCGGGATGTTTCTTTTTACTGATGGACAGGCACGGCACGCCCGAGCCCTACCAGGCGGGACTGGCAGTAGCGTTGGTGGCGCTGTCTGCTTTTTCTTCGGTGATGACCGTTATTTACAGGCGTCCGGAGTCGCCGTATCCCCCGTATTTCCCGCCGTTTGTTTCCTATGTCTGCGGCATGGTCGAGGAAGACCAGACTCTATGCACGGACATTCCCGAAGCAACTGCATGGTATGGACGGCAACGCTCAATGCAACTGCCGGTAAGCGTGGAGCAGTTTGTTCAGATTGCCAACAGCGGGATCAATTTCGGCGGAGTCTACCTTACTACCAGAACCGGCAATAAGGATTATATAGGATCTTTTGTTGAAGGAAGCGACAGCTCATGGCTTCCATTGCTTAACCGTCGCGTGCCCGGAGGTTTTCCTTTTAACAAGGGAGTCCATCTGCCGGTCGGCGCCAGGCATCAGCTCTTCCTTTCCGACGAAATCGAAGCCGGCATACCCGTCCCGACCCTGCCTGAAAAGGAAGATGAAGACGAGGATAAGGAAACAGACATAGAACTCGTAGAACCGTAATGCCATAAGGTAGACTACAGACCACGCTCTTCCTCCCCCTTACCCTTTCGCGCCTTTTCTTTAGTCACGCCGTAGGCCCGGCGAAGGAGGAAGCGTCTTTCGTAGTTAAAGCCTGTCCGAAAAGGGTCGGAGGGCAAGAAGACGGGCAAAGCCGAAGAAAAACGTACTCGTACACGCGAATAGTAGCGAGCGGTTAAGTGAGTCGGGTAAGGGTATACG
>CAYTRK010000059.1:0-10076 GCA_964440205.1 uncultured Victivallaceae bacterium | reverse complement strand
TCAGCATAGTTGAAGGCGCAACCCATCTGTTTGAAGAACCCGGAAAACTGGAAGATGTCGCGGAAAGAGCCAGGTCGTGGTTTGACATGTGTTTTCAGGGAGGGTGTTAGCCCGATCTATTTACGCGCTGATTTCACCGTATCTACTGCGTTCCAGCAAGTTGGCGGTGGTTAACCAAAGCTCAAATCGCTGCGCCTTGTAACTGCGGCAAACTCGGCGCGTGAATAGATCAGGTTAGGCCGCGGAGCGGCTGAGTAATTTACGGCCTTGCGGGCGTGTCATTTTCGCCTGGCGGAGAGCCATGGTGGCTGGCGCCAGATCCTTCTTTTTGTTCTCTTCTCCAAAAGGCTTGTTATTTTGCGTATAGTTGGCGTATGATTTGGCCACTTGTAGAGAATATCCGGGCTATCATTGTAAGGAGGGTTGGAATGTTGCGTAAATTGATGTGTGCATTGGCTATTGGTTTACTGCTGTCTGGCTGTGCAAGTAACAGCCAGAAGGCGTATTTCATGAATACGAAGTCGAGCGCAAATGTGTTTGTGAATCGTAAACCGCCGAACATACAAAAAGTTGCGCTTTTGCCGTTTAAGGCGCCAACGGAGTTGATAGGGGCTTCTGTATCTGACTTTTTTGTGACGGAAATGCTTAGGGCGGGACGGTATCAGCTTGTGGAACGGAGCCAGATGGCCCAGGTTCTTGGCGAGACTGAGCTTTCTCTTGCCGGCCTTTCGAACGCCAAGGCTATAGAGGCGGGCAAGATGCTTGGAGCCGAAGGAGTCATTGTCGGAACTGTTGACGAATATACCGAGATAGCCAGGCGAGGAAAAACCTATCCGGTTGTTGGTGTGTCGGTCAGGCTTATTGAATGCAGCAGCGGCAAGATTGTCTGGAGCGTGGATATTGCCAAGAGGGCTCAGGACAAGTACGCAACTTTGCCCGGACACGCCCGGAAGGTTATCCATGAGATGACCGCAGCGCTTTACAGAGAATGGAATAGATAACGGAAGGTGAATGCTGAGATATGCAATGAAAGCATGTTTGTCAGTTTTTCTTCCGTTGCTTTTCCTTTCTCTGCACCTGGGTTGTAAAACGCCTTCTTCCTATTTTATACAAACGGATACAAGCGCCAATGTCTATGTGGACGAGTCTTCCGCGAAGATAAGAAAAATCGCCATTGTCACTTTCAAGGCGCCCACCGAACTTATAGGCAGAACGGTTTCCGACCTCTTTGCGACCGAGATTCTTAGAACCGGCGAATACATTGTTCTTGAAAGAAGCCAGTTGGCTGCAATTCTGGGTGAGACCGAACTCGCTCTCGGCGGCGTAGTTGAGAGCCTGGTGATGGGCGCGGCCAAAAAGATGGGCGCTGAAGGGGTCATCTTCGGGACTGTGGATGAATATTCTGAAATTGCTATCAAGGGCAGAACTTATCCTGTTGTGGCCATATCAGTTCGCATGGTTGACTGCGGTTCCGGGCGCATACTTTGGTCCGCCTCAATTGCTGACAAGGCTTCTTCGAAGAAGGTAAGTATGGGCGAGCATGGCAGGACTGTTGTCCATAAGTTGACCGCAGGGTTATACAAGGAATGGATGAAGCTCGAAAAAAAGAGAACCAGGGTGCGCCTGGCTGACGCTGATCCTGCTTCAGTCGTTATGGTTTCCGATCAGATCAATATTGCCGGGATTTCGGATGACGGTCTGCGCCAGGTCACGATATCCTGGCGGCAGGCAGGGCCCAAGATTCGAAGCCTAAGAGTTCAAAGATCCACTTCTCCGGAAGGACCGTTCGAGGATGTGCGGATAGTTAAGGCTGCGGCGGGCTCTTTTGTGGATAAAGGCGGAGAGCTTCAGGATGATTCAATTTATTACTACGCTCTGACGCCGTTGCTTGCGGATTCAATGCCGGCGGCTCCGGCCGTTGTTGTGAAAGGCAAAACCGCGCCTCCTCCGGAACCTGCCTGCGGACTAAAAGTTTCCGCGCCTCGATCCAGGGCGCTTCGACTGGACTGGGATGCGCCCGACTCAAAGGGGATATCTCAATATATTGTGGAACGAAAGACCGGTGAAGGCTTTGTGGAATTGGCAAGAGTCGCGAAGAGATCAATTGTAGACGACAATTCCAGAGGTCTGACTCTTGATGATAGCTCGGAGTATTTCTATCGCATACGAACTGTTAACAGGGTTAATTCCATAAGCCGTCCGTCTGAAGTTGTCAGCGGGGTCACGCTGCCGCCTCCATCTGAGATTGAAGGATTGCGAATGAAGGAATCGCTTGTAAGGGCGATAAGTCTTGAATGGAACATTGCCGAAGAGAAGGATATCAAGGAGTACAAGATTTACAGGGCGGATACTGAAGACGGGAGTTATCAATGCATTGGGAAAACAAAAGGGCGGGAAACTGTCTCTTATATTGACGGGGGTGGCGAGCCGGGCAATCTTAAAGACAACTCCGGATACTGGTACAAGGTTACGGCCGTAAATATCGTTGGCGCGGAGAGTGAATTATGCCCAGCGGTAAAATGCGTTACGTGTCCCCCGTTGCCGGCGCCCGAAGATTTTAAAGCTCAGGAAAATCTCGCCAGGTCTGTCTTGATTTCCTGGAGCAAGTTGGAAGACGAAAAGCTTGGTGGGTACGTGATACGAAGAAAGGGCCAGGCCGATGAATCGTTCAAGATAATTTGCCGTCCTGGAAAAAATGATGTCAGCTATCTGGACACGGGCGGGGCGAAGGCCGGCGGGTTGGGCGAGCTGCAGGATAACACTTTTTACGAATACCAGATAGCCGCGCATGATACAGGCGGTTATTATGAAAACTGGTCAGACACAGTTTCTGCGAGAACAAGAGAACTTCCAGAGGAGCCGCAGAGTGTTTACGCTTCGACAAATCTTGCCCGCCGGGTCCAGATCCAATGGGATGATATTGAGAATGATGATATCATCGGCTATGAAGTTCAGTTTGCAATAGAGAAAAAGGGAGAATTCGCTGGAGTCAACGCTTCCGGCTTGCTATGCACAAATAGTACGATAGTTCATAAAGATCTCGATGATGGACAGGAGTTGTTTTACCGGGTAAGGAGTGTGGACAAAGCGGGACTGGTGAGTGACTGGTCTGAATTGGAGAAAGGAGCCGCAAGGGCAGCGCCTCCGGCGCCTTCCGAGGTTATGATTTCTGAAGACGGAAGGTTTCTTGTGTGGGATATGCCAGATGGCGCTCAGGCGGAAATATTTCGGGTATGGAGAAAAAAGTTGCTTTCAGCGGAGCTTCATGCGGAGATTAAGGGGGAGCGTCAATACGAATTAATAGACGCTGACAACAGCGGCAGGGTCCAGCTAAGTGTAAGCGCGGTTGATGCCGATGGACTTGAAGGCCCCAGGTCCGAATATGTTCGTGTGACCGGAGATTGAGTCGATTTTCAGGTTGAAAGAGTAAACGACGGAACGATTAACAGAAGAGAGGTTGTTTATATGAAGAAGATACCGATTGCGATTGCAGCTTTGCTGGTGATTGCAGGAATCGTCACGATAGCTTTGAACAAAGCGGAAAAGGAGATGGATGAGATGACTGAAGAGATTCAGCGTCGCCTTGACAAGGGGGATGCGGACAGGGCTTTGAAGCTGATGCGAAAAGCGCTGAAAAAGGATCCGTCCGATTGGAGAATGTTTAATGATATGGGCAATATCCTTATGGCTCGGGGCGAGATGGAAAAAGCGGCTGAAGCGTTCGGCAAGGCGTTGGAGATTGATCCTATGCAGCCTTTGACTCACAACAACCTTGGCGCGCTGGCGATGAAAAAGGGAAATGCAGAGGAAGCCCTCAAGCATTTCTATACCGCGGTAGAGCTGGACGGTGAATATGTTCCCGCCGTGTATAACCTGGGAACACTTATGCTGCTTTCTCAGCGTTATTCTGTTGCAATGGAGCATTTTGCAAAGGTCCTGAAGTTGAAGCCGGATCATGCCGGAGCGCTGTTTGATATGGCTCGAATCAAGAGGATGACCGGAGCGCCGGAGGAGGCGCTGGAATATTACAGAAAAGGACTGGAGCATAATCCCGGTTACGTTGAAGGAATGATAGAATATGGAATGCTCTATTTTGCTATGGGCGACAAGTCGGCTGCTGAAGATGTTTTGACCAAATGCGTTGAGTTGAATCCAGATGATGCTGATGCTTACCATGCCCTGGGACTTTTCATGCGTGACAACGGGAAGATCAAGCTGGCTGAGAAAAATCTAAAAAAAGCCGTGGAGCTTGACACGGAAAACCCCTCGTTCCGAATTGATTATGCCTTGGTTCTTCTCTATCTCGACGGGAAAAAAGACGCTGGTCCAGGGGAAAGACAGATCAAAAAAGCTCTGAAAATTGCTCCTGATGACGGATATACGGTTTACATGTCGGGGATCTTCTATGACGACGCAGGCATGCCTGAAAAAGCCGAGCCGTTGTACAGGAAGGCCATATCCCTGGGATACCGCAAGCATAAGGCAAAGGCGTATCTTGCCGAAGCTCTTATTAAGCAGGGCGAGAAGCAGAATGCAGCCGAACTGATATTGGAGCTTGATAAGGAACTGGCTGAGGATGACCAGCTACGCGGCTACATTGAAAGGCTCAAGAAAGAGGTGCAGATATGATGTCCGGGCGTAAGACAACTGTCGGGTTGTTGTTTAGCGTTTTTCTTCTTTTTCTGTTTCTGACGGAGCCGGTAGGCAGCGCCTTGGCTGGGCAGTCATCCAGCGGAAATTCCGGATCAGAAGAGTCGGCTGACCGGGCACAGAATAAGAGTGACAAGGAAAAGGAAGGCGATAAGAAAGAGGAAGACTCGGTTTTCAAAGACAGCTCCGCAACAGTTCAGTTCAATCCGCTGGCTGCTCCAACGTCTGACAGTCAACCTGCGTCGGCTGATCATATCGAGTCTGACTCGATAAGGGTTCGCGGCAGGAGCACAGACAAAGGGTTGACGGGTTCCACAACGACAGACAGGTCAGACCGGCGCACATATTCCAGGACGGGAGACGGCCGGGTTACAACAAAGTCAACAACCTCGCGGCGAACTCAATCCAGGAGCATAACCGGAAGCGAATCGGAAAGCAAAGTAGACAAGAAAACAGTTTCCAGGGGCGACAAGAAGATCACAACCGAGTCGCGAAGCAGTCGTGATTCCGGTCTTACCGGTTCCACCAGTTCGCGAAGCAACGCCAAACAGACTACAACCTCTCGTGGAACTAGAACCGACACTTCTGAAAGGAAGACTTCGACTGACGCGCTTGGCAGAACGACCAGAACGAGGTCTTCTTCAACAACTACCAAAGAAGGCGGGGTGGAACGGTCCAGTTCTGTGGAAAGCACAAGCCAGACTGGTCTGGGAGGAGTGCGGAGCACAACGCAGACTCGATCTTCATCCACGCAGACGGATGGCGGGGGCAAATACACCCGGGATTCGTCCCGAACCAAAACTACGACTTCGGGTGGGAGGACGCTTAATCGCGGGGCCGAAGTCGGTCGTGGCTATGAACGGGATACCCGCCCTGACGATAAGCGGCAGCCGCGTCAGAGCAACAGGCCGGAAGTGACAATATGGAAGAAGGATCTTGTTCCAACCGATGAGTTCGAGTTGGAGAAAGGCGTAGCCCAGGGATCGTTTCAGGGACCGGGGGGTATAGAGGGCACGGCTGAAGGCCAATACCAGGTTATGCAGCAGAAGACGGAGGCTAAGGCCGAAGTAAAGACTGATGGCGGCAACTTGCGCGTTACGGCGACTGCTACTGCTGAAAGGAATCTTCTCAAGGCGAAGGCGGAAGCAAAGGCCAGAAAAGAATTGATGGAAGATGTGACTATACAGGCAGCTATGCGCGGGGATCTTCAAATTGGCGCGACTGCTACAGCAAAGCATGACACGGAAATAAGCGCGGATGGAATCAAATCGACTACGGAAGTTGAGGTGTTTGTCGGTGGAAAGGCTAAAGGGGAAGTAGAAGGATCAACAACCATTTATGGAGTGACCTTCAAGGGAAAGGGTCAGGCCGAAGGCTGGGCAGGAGGAGGCGCCAAAGGCAAGGTTGATTTGGAAGTCGGTTGGGGAAGATTCAGGGCAGGCGGCAAGCTTGGCGCTGCGCTTGGACTCGGAGGGGCGCTTGGCGGCGGAGTTGAGATTGACGCTACTGAAGCTATCGGTCTCAGCACGAAGAAGGAAGAACAGATGGCCGCGCGTCAGAAAGGCACGGTTCTGATAATGAAAGCAACTAAATTCGGCGTATTGGAAGGCCCGGAAGGAATGTCCCGACGAGACTTGATGCGGAATTCCAGAGACATGATAGGGTTCTTTCAGCGCAACCCGGAAAAAGATGAAAACGGGAATCCCATTAATCCTGTGCTCTCTGCCATGAGGAAAATGGGGATAAGAAAACCTGATAAGAAAAAGGATGAGCCCGAGGAGGGACAGGATGATTCGGGCAGTCAGCAGTCGGAGGATGATCAGACACAGGGCGATTCCGGCGCTAATCCCTCCTCGCAGGACAGCCAGCAACAAAGCGGATCAGGGGCTCAACAGAGTCAGGACGATGGAAGCGGCGAAGGCAGCGGGCAGCAGGGCGGCAAAGAGAATGACTGCCAGCCGGATTCAGGGCAGCCCGGAGGGTCGAGCTCAGATGACGATGCGCAGGGCTCAGGCTCAGACGGGGATGAGCAGAAAACTTCCGACGACAGCGATGGTGACGACAGCGATGGTGACGCTGATGGGTCAGATGATGACGGACGCACGGATGACTCTGATGATTCCGGAGATGGGGATGGCGAAGAGGGTTCGGATGATGATTCCGGCGCTGACGACAGCGATGATGACGGCCTGGCTGGCGCTGAGCCGGGTTTTGAAGGTGACGGCTCAGGAAATGATGACGGCAGTGGTTCTGATGGGTCTGACAATGGGGGTCTCGATTCTTTTGTCAGCGATAATGAAGATGGAAGGACAGGGAAAGACGACTTTGATATAGCCAGCGCTAATACGGAGGTTAACCAGTCAACAACAAGTAGCGATCAGGATATATCTGATGCGGTGCGCACACGTGATGACGCCGGGCAGGACGCTCAGGATGCGAGGGCTGATACTGCGGCGGATATTGCGCAACAGGAGCGGGATGACAGCTGGGGCTCTGCGATTGCCGATGCAGTTGAACAGGGAGTCAAGCAGGGCGGAGAACAATTCGGCAATGCCATTGGCGCGCACGCGGCAGGAGCTGCTGCGTCCGCTATATTTGATGGCGGCAGCAGCTCTGGTGGGAGCGGGTCCGGTGATGGTTCCAAGAACGCCGGAGATACCGGCTCCGGAACTTCAGGCGGTTCTCAATCTTCGTCTTCTGGCGGCTCTGGATCAGGCGGGAGCAGCGGGGGAGGATCTAAGGGGTCCGGAGGTGGATCGAAAGGTAGCGGGGGTGGTGGCAAGGGAAGCGGCTCAGGGGGCGCGCCTGCCGGTTCGACTGCTGTGACTGTTGATGCAGACGGCTCGGCTGGAGGCGCCGGCAATATAGTGGGGTCGGCATCCGGCAGCGGGAGCGGTGGACAGTCCATGGTGCCGATCAGTAAGGTCATCAATGGAGCGTCAGCCGTGGCCGGACGGACGATTGTAGGAGTCAAGGCTTCGATCAATTACAGCGCGTACAGCATTCCTGACCAGTTTCAGATTTTTTATGGTGGCAAAAAACTTGCAGACAGTGGTATGACCAGCGGTTCGGGCAAAATCAGCGGGAAAGGCAAAGGTAGTTCCCCGTCTGTGACTGTTACTGTTATTTGCCCGAAAGACGGAACATCCTGGAGATGGAGCGGGAAGGTTACTTATTATGTGAAAAAGGGGAGCGCTAACAATAGAAGGATAGTGAAGTGATATAGAGATAAGGAAATGTTGGTATGTGACTGACTCAATTACGCCCCCTTAGGGGTGAACAATTAAGGTTGGTTTTGACAGTGTGCCGGCGCACAGAAGGAGAAAGAGAATGAGCCGTTTTAAATCAGAGGTATATGTTTTTTGTTTGTTGGGAATTATTATGCAGGGGTGCATGACTGCGCCTCCCCCCAGATACCATCAGCGTCGGAGTGTTCCAACAGAGACTGTTGTGGCTCAGCCTTCTATTGACGGATTGAAGTTTCCTACAACCATGCTTCTGATAGACGAGAAGAATCTTGGAACGATTGCCACGGCTGAAACTGAGACGATGGGTATTTCGCGAATCAAAAAGCGGGGTGGCAATGTTGTTGACCAGAGCATGGTTAAAGCCAATCTGAAGAAGAATCAGACTATGCTTAAAGCAGCCGGTGATAATAGGGGAGCGGCTTCTCTTGGGTTACAGTATGGCGCCGATGTAATAATTGTAGGGGAAGCGGTTGCAAAGCCGTCTGCACGAAGGATCGGCGATAGCAACTTGAGGAGTTATGAAGCTGTTGTTAATTTGCGGGCTGTCAGGACGGACAACTCGGACCTTCTTGCATCTGTTTCAGAGACTTCCACGATTATTGCGCTCGATGATGTAAGCGGAAGCTCAAAGGCGCTGAAGGCGGCTGCGGCCAAGTCAATGGACCAGCTTATTCCGGCGATGGTTATCCAGTATAACTCTGTTCCGCGTGGCAAAGCTGCTGCTTACGCGGGTAATATTGTGAATCTGACGGTTGGCGGCATAGATCAACTCCATAAAGTCAAGAAGGTCAGGGAGAAACTGAAGACGCTGAAAGGGATAAGCAGCGTATCACAGAAAAGCTATACAGCAGGTATTGTGATATTTGATATTGTGGCTACAAAACCCACAGCTGAATTGGCCGAAGATATTGTAATCGATGCTCCGGCGGGATTGAAAATGCAGGCCCTGAATGTGACGCCGGGAAAAATAGAAATGCGAGCTGTGACTTCAAGAAAAAAATAATGCCCGGAAGGGCTGAAAGACAGGAGTGACCATGAACCGAATAATAATCGCAACCGTTCTTTCTGGTTTATTGCTGGCTGTGGTTTATGGTCAGGGGACGAATAACCGCGATTTAAGCAAGAGGACGTTGCTTTTCAATTACCTGCGATATAAAGTGGCCCAGAATGCAATGTCACAGGCAATGAATCTTGCCGAAGATGAAGGCAAGGTTGTGCAGAAAGAAGTCAGGGAGGTTTCGGCTGACTGGTTGACTGCCAGAAACAAGAGAATCCGGGCCGACCTTGAAGCTGAGCTTGGTGAAAACGCCGCCGACAATTTCAAGACTTTCTGGGTTGAATTTGAGCAGGCGGAAGCCGATAACGATAAAGATTATCTTGCGAATCTTGCGGCAGCATCAGGCGTCAGTAACGCATCTTCTTACGCAAAGCTGCGCAAGGCTATGCTTGAGGGGGCTCTTGCTTCTGATGTTGAAGCCGGGAGTTTCCTTCTTACTGCTGTTCAGCGTTGGATTGAGGCTGTCGATGACAACAAACTTGAGACCGGCACTTTGCCAGAATGGTTGCGCGGTGAAATTGAGATAAAAACTGAACCGGTGGATCCTCTCGAGGCGGCGGAAGCTGAAGCTGAACCTTACGTGGCTGACCCGAAAGCGAAAACAGTAAGCCCCCTTGATTCATTTGTTTCCGCCAGAAAAGCAAAACGAAAAAAGGCGCTTGAAGACGCAAAGGCCGGAATGCAACAGGTTGCCACCGAAAGGAAGGATGCCGAGGCGAAATATGCTGCCAGGGTAAAGGCTGCGGCGGAAGCTGATGCAGCCAATATAAAGAGATATGCGGATCGCCTTTCGTCTGCACAGAAGGAGGCTTTTGAGCAACGCAAGAATAGCTTTGGTAACAGGCTCAAAAATGTCGTTTCGGCAACCGTTGGAGCAGCAACAGGCGCCTTCACCGGCGGGCTTGGCGCGAAAGCAGGTGAGGCAGCAGTAGACGCTATATGGGGTCAGACATCTCCTGCCCGCGTTCATCCCTTGCCACAGAACCAACAGCCGGCAACGACGCCCTGACAGATGGTGAGAGCAGCAATGCGGTCTTGAAAAAAGAGGGAAAGTGAATTCGTCTAACGTTAATATAAGGGATTTCGGCGCCCGCGGCGACGGGAAAAGCAAGGATACTCAG
>CAYTRK010000058.1:0-10086 GCA_964440205.1 uncultured Victivallaceae bacterium | reverse complement strand
GTCGTCGTCGCCGTAGTCGTCGACCGAAATGGACAGGAAAACGGGGGGGAGAATCGGGCATCTGCTTTAACCACTGGCCAAATGGTCAGTTAGACAGATAAAGGTCCAGATTTCTTTCCACAACCTAATTGACAGTAAGGAGATAGCAATGAAATATATTTTTCTGCTTGTATGCATCATGTGTGCGCTTGCGGGGACGGCGCTGAGTGTCATATATGCCACAGGGCGGATTCCTTTTTACGAGGAGAAAGAGCAGGAGAGTGAATCTTCGGCAAAGAAGAAGTCTGAATCGATAGATGCCGGGCATTTGACTGTTTTTTCTTCCGGCAGCGAAGTTGTGGAAGAGTTGAAATCAGCATTAAAGAGAAAACAGGCAGAATATCAGCGCAAGATTGAGGAATTGGAAGCGAAGGAATCTGAGATAAAGGAGCAGCAGCAGATCATAGAGGCCTTAAAGGTTGAGATACGGAAGATAGCCGCGGAGCTTGACAATACTATTGTAGACACAGAGGAATCCGAGAAGGAGAACTTCAAGCGGCTGGCGGATGTTTATGGAAAAATGGCGCCTGCCAGCGCTGCTTCTTTGTTAAGGAACATGGAAAAGGAGAGAGCGGCTAAGATTCTCAGCCTCATAGATGACCGTCGTGCCGCTAAGATTATGGATGCAGCCGTGGAAATCGGGGACGGTGGCATTGCATCTGCTGGAGAATGGTCAGATGCTATCAGGAGGCTGAGAAATGAGAAGAAAAAGGAACAATAGTTGATGCGGGGTCAAAATACAGAAATCGTTTCCGGTGTGCGAAAAGCTCAATATTCAGAGGCCAAAGTTTCTGCTGAAAAGAGAGTTGGCCGTGGCCGATTTTCTGAAAAGGCACGCATCTGTGAACGCTCAAAGGGGGAGACTGGCGAAGAGACTTTTTTTCCTGAGCAACCGGAAGATTTTGCCACTGTGGTGAAACGACAGATGGAGGAACCGGCGATGGATTCGGAAAACTCTGAGTCTGCCAGGATGTCTGATACCGGAAAGAAAGAATTGATGGAGACCGGTGACCAGGAAAAGGCGGCAATGGTAGAAGGCGATCCCGACGGGATGGCGGAAGCGGCGCAGAACCAGAACCAGAGCCAGAACCAGAACGAGAAGTTTTCATTGGGAGTTTCGGGGAATGAGTCTGCGCATTCGCCCGAGTCATCGGGCATAAAGGTTGAAGCCGGGGCGGGTGAGTTGGATGGAGAGTTGAATCGGAGTGGAAGCGCGGGCGCCGGCGGTGAAGTGGAGTCGGCAAAAGGCCGGACGCAGAATGTTTCATCTGAGCCTGGGGTATCCGGGGAAATTGTTGAACGTCAGGCAGGGGGCAAGGGTGAAGTCAGCGTAAGGAATGAAGGCATGCGAGTGCAGGCTGAATCTGTAATTGCTGATAAGACGGCGCAGAGCCAGAACCAGAACCAGAACCAGAACGAGAAGTTTTCATTGGGAGTTTCGGGGAATGAGTCTGCGCGTTCGCCCGAGTCATCGGGCATAAAGGTTGAAGCCGGGGTGGGTGAGTTGGATGGAGAGTTGAATCGGAGTGGAAGCGTGGTCGCTGGCGGTGAAGTGGAGTCGGCAAAAGGCCGGACGCAGAATGTTTCATCTGAGCCTGGGGGATCCGGGGAAACTGCTGAACGTCAGGCAGGGGGCAAGGGTGAAGTCAGCGTAAGCAATGAGGGCATGCGAGTGCAGGCTGAATCTGTCTCCGCTGAGAAACTGGCCAAACAGGATCGGGGTGTAGTATCGCAATCGTTTGTGGAAAAGCCTGCGGTTGAGCCGGAGAAATCGAGTTTCCGTGTTGATAGTGACAGATTTCAGCAAGAAGTTGAGCCTGTCGGGCGATCTGAAGGCGGACTCAAGGGTGAGAGCGGCGATTTGCAGTCTGATGCCGGATCGGGTGAAGGGAAGATGTCTTCAGAATATTTATCCAGGCAGGCGGGTGTTTTGATGGACGGCGAAGCGGGAGATGATGGTGTTGAAAAAGCGGATTCTTTCAAAATTTTGTCGGAACCGCTTCGGCAGGAAGTTCATCAAGTTCTTGAACAGGTTTCGAGGTTAGAAACAGGTGAGCCGGTTTCTGTTGGCCAGATAAGGACATTAGAGTCCAGGGGTTTCAGTGAGATGTTACCGAGGATATGCAAACTTGAAGAGGCTGTGGAGAAATTTGAGGAAAATCTGCTTCAATTAGCTTCGCAAAAGGGAAGTTCTTCGATGACCATTAATCTTGATCCACCGAGTCTTGGGAGGATTGTAATAAATTGTCGGGAGTCTGAAGGACAGATGTATCTTGATTTTGCTGCTGACAGCAGGTTCACGCGGAGTTTTCTTAGCGGTCAGGAACAGGTTATTCGCGATATAGCATCTGAAAACGGGTTCAAACTGCTTCAGTTTGATGTTCGCGATAACAGCGGTGGTAATCCGGACGGAGCCGGGGCGCGTCATTACCGCGCGGCAGGTCGGGGCGCTGGACTTCGTGAGCGGTATGCTGTGGTTGATGTGCCTGAGACTACAGGTTCTGATATGTTCGGACCTGGATGGGTACAGAAAGAATATGCAGGCGGATCAAAATTATGGCTTGTGGCCTGAGCGCAGTCATGAAAGGAGTGACAGGAAATGCCGGAAATAGAACCAGTTAGTATTGGTAGCGCTCCGGAACCGGAGCAGGTAATGAAAGATGGGGGTCTTGGGAAGGATGAGTTTCTGCATTTGCTGACAACGCAGATGAGAAATCAGGACCCGACCTCCCCTATGGACAATACAGATATGATTGCGCAGCTTGCGCAGTTCAGCGCATTGGAGCAGATGAACAATCTGAATTCTGAATTTACTGCTGCGCGACGTGAGCAGGGCATTATGGACGTGCTTTCTGTTATCGGAGAAGAGGTTGAAGTCAAGTTTGAGGATGGGACCTCAACCCAGGGAACTGTTCAGCGGGCCGCCTGGGACAAGGAGGAAGGGCTTTTATTAAGTATAGGGGAGACTGAATATCCTATGCAGAACATTGTTGGCATCACGAAAGTCTCTCAGGGCGGACAGACTGATGGCAGCACAGTTGTTGAATGATGCAGTGAGAAGATATAAAGAAGGAGGCAAACAATGTTACAGTCAATGTTCAGTGGAATCTCGGGATTAAGGACCCATCAGAGGCAGATGGATGTTATAGGCAACGATGTGGCGAACGTGAACACTCCGGGCTATAAGCAGAGCAGTGTTACTTTCAAGGAGGCCTATGTCAGGACACTCAAGGCTCCCGCTCCCGGCACTCCGGGCCAGCAGGTTGGTTTAGGTGTGCGGCTTGGCGGAATTGTAAAGAACTTCAGCGGGGGTATTCTTATGGAGACCGGGCAGTCGAGCAACCTTGGTGTATCCGGCGAAGGTTTCTTTGTTGTTGCGGAACCGACTGGCGCCGCGGGCGCTACGAGATACTTCAGCAGGGCTGGAGATTTTCTTCAGGATGTTACAGGAGGGCAGAGCTATCTTATTAATCCTGACGGCAAACGGTTGCAGGGGGCAATGAATACCGGCGCAATTTGGGATGCGGCCAATGAAGCGGCTGACTGGAGCGCGGTAAGTGACGAAAGTGATCTTGAGGATATTTATCTTCCGCCCGACACAACGTCATACACGATAGGCCTGGACGGTAAGATTTATGCCTCAGTTTCCGGCGGGACTCCTGCGGTCTATGGCCAGGTTGCGCTGGCTTCGTTTGACAACAATACCGGTCTTGAGGCAGTGGGTAAGAATCTTTTCAAGAAGACACCTGCGGCTAATTTGAGGACTTTCGCTGATGCGGGGACTACTGGACTTGGTGAAGTATTTCAGGGATATGTTGAGAATTCCAATGTAGACCTTGCGCAGGAGTTCACTGAGATGATAATTACGCAGCGTGGTTTTCAGGCCAATTCGCGTTCGATTACGACTTCTGACGAGATGCTTGTTGAGTTGCTCCAGCTTAAGAGATAAGGCCGTCTACGGCCTCGTTTGTCGAGGTGGATGATGATACAGGTAACCGATCTGCATGGCAGGTGTAAGCATGTCAATGCTGAGTTGATTGAGTTGGTGGAGAGTACTCCGGATACGCAGATACTGCTTACCAACGGGCATCGGTTATACGTAGCCGAAAAACCCGAGGAGGTTGTCAGCAGGATTATTCGGTACAGGCAGGCTTGCTTGCGACGCGATTATTTGGAGAGCGAGGACGACACTTCCTGCTCTGTTGACGAAGACGCAACTTGATGCGGGTGGTTGTGTGCTTGTGGTGGCTGACATTTATGGAATTGGAAAATTGTTTTAGCAGCAGTGAGGCAGTATGGATATTGGCACAATTATAGGGATTCTTGTTGGATTTGTGCTGGTTGTGGGTTCGATTATCGTTGGTGGTGGCGCAGGTTTTCTGAATGTGCCGGCCATGATGATAACCGTGGGCGGCTCCTTTGCCGCGGTACTGATGAATTTTCCTCTTCCGAAGGTTCTTGGGACCATGAATGTGGTAAGGAAGGCTTTTGCGGAGCGCAAAGACGATCATGTAAGGTTGTTCAAGCAGATTTCGGATTTTGCGTTGCGGGCAAGGCGTGACGGGATACTTGCCCTCGAAGAGGACATAGAGGCTATAGACGATGATTTCATGCGCAAGGGTTTTCAGATGGCCGTTGATGGAAATACCGCTGACATTATCAAAAAGGTTTCGGATGAAGAGATTGAGTCAATGCAGAACCGTCACGAGGTCGGGATTGGGATTTTTAAAGCTCTTGGTTCATATGCTCCTGCATTTGGAATGATTGGAACTCTGATTGGGTTGATTCAGATGTTGCGTGCGCTCGATGATCCCAGCAAGATTGGTTCAGGGATGGCGGTTGCTCTTCTGACAACGATGTATGGCGCTATTGTGGCCAATATGATTGCTTTGCCGATAGCCGGGAAGCTTGAGCAGAGATCGGCTGAGGAGGTACTCATTAAAAGGATGATACTGGAAGGTGTTCTTTCTATCCAGGAAGGGAACAGTCCCAGGGTTGTCCAGGAGAAGCTCCGTAGTTTTATGGCTCCTAATCAGAGGGGAGAAACGGAGGAATGAGCGACGATCATTCAGTTTATCAAAGGTCAAAAGCCGGTGGCTGTCCTATGTGGATGGTAACATTCGGAGATGCTATGTCTCTGCTGGTGACCTTTTTCGTGATGCTGATTACTTTTTCCAACCCCCAGGAGGAGAAGCTTATGGAAATGGTCGGCGCAATGCGGGGTGCGCTGGGTGTCAGTCCCGTAAGCGCTTCAGTCTCGCGGGATGTTTCTTCGGAACTGAGAATGCAGATTCGCGGCATGTCGGTTCGCAGGAAGGAGCTTTCCCTGGAGCAGCTTTCCTCATTAATGCCAAAGGTGCAGAAAGCGCTTAACGAAATTGGACGCAGCCGGAAGGGTTTTACTGAACCATATATAATGGTAAGAATGATGGAAGAAGGTTTGGCTTTTGTGATCCATACGGAAGCCATGTTCGAGGATGGAACCGCAGAAATTAAATCGGGGGATGATGATCTCTGGTGGCAGATAGGCTGTCTGATTGAGGACATACTGAACGAGGTCAGAATCGTCGGGATTGTGGATTCGGAGACGGAGGTAAAAAGCTCCGAGTCGACCACGGCATGGGGTCTGGGCATAGAGCGAGCTGTGGCGGTTCAGAAGCGGCTTATGGATGCCTGTAACGTCAAGATAAACAGGTTCAGCCTTGGTTGTCATCTTAGTGAGGGCGACAGTGAGCGAGAGGGAGACGATCTTCCCGATGAACGGGTAGAGATTATTTTTATCGGTAGACGTATGCTTGAGGATCTCTCGCCAGAGAGCATAATTGTTAACGACAGGTGGAGGTAGGGGGTAAAAGAGGGAAAGGGAAGAGTGTGGGACGTGGGACGTGGGACGTGGGGAGGTTAAGGTCAAGGAGCAGGTGATGAAGAATGGCAAGAAAAAGGAAGAGGATGAAGAGGCTCCGGATTACATAGCCCAGTATACTTCTTTGATGACAATACTCCTTGCTTTCTTTATAATTATGCTGTCGATGGGTTCGGATAAGACCGCTGATTACCAGTCGGGTATGGGATATATCAGAAATGCTTTCGGTTCTCAAGGCGGGTTCGGGCTTATGCCTTTCTGGAGGGGAATATGGCAAAGGAATCCTGATATTGAAGTGGAAGAAAGCGAGTCGGAAGAGGATCATCTTGTTGGATATGAGAAGGGGAAGTTATCCTTGGATTCGCTTGATGCAGAAGGGATTCTTAAGGCGGAAATTCAAGATTGGGGCAGATATGTGAGTGTTACAGTTCCGATTTCTTTTCCCGAAAACGAGGCCGCGATTACGGATGGAGCGAAAGAGTATCTAAAAGGTCTTGGACAGCTTTTTTACAGTCTTGACGGGTATCGTGTTACTGTTTGCGCTTATGTTTCCACGGGGGACCATGAGGCAGATCAAGTACTTGCGACTAAAAGGAGTGTTTTGATAATGAGATATCTGCGCGATGAATACAATATTGATGATCACCGTATTCGAAGCGCGGGCTATGCCTTTCCTGATTATCTCGATAGTGGCAAAGCCGAGGGGCGGGAACAGATGGTAACCTTTGTTGTTCAGAAGCTTAAGCAATCATAAAGGAGGGCAAGACCATGGCAGACGAAGAAAATGTTGAAGAGGAAGAGAATTCAGAGGATAGTTCTGAGCAGGAGAAGAAGGCCCCCGGCAAATCAAATACTATGATAGTAATTGGTGTTGGTCTGCTGGTAATTATTGCCACGCCTTTGATAACGTTTTTTGTTATGAAATCAGTTCTGCCTTCTCCTGTGGAAGCTGAGTCAGCAGAAAAGCCGAACGCAGACAACAAGGTCATACTTGACCTTGATCCTATTACGGTGAATGTGGCTGAGACCAAAGGCACGCGTGTGATGCGTTTAAAGGCTCACCTTGTTCTGAGCGAGGAACGGCTGATGGAAAAGATCCAGGAATATGAGCCGATGTTGCTTGACAGGGTTATGCTGGCAGTGAGTCGAAGGACTATTGATGAACTGGAAGGCGCTGAGAATCGGGAGCTGCTGAAAAAAGATATAATGAGTGAAATAAATGCTTCGATAAAGGGAAAGATGTCAGGCGCTGTAATAGATGTTTATTTCAGTGAATTTCTTATTCAGTAGATTTGTTGGATGACGGGTGCAGGAGTTGACTGATTATGGCGGAAACGCTTTCACAGGAAGAAATTGACGCTCTTCGTGATGCTGTTGAGAGTGGTGATGCTCTGGAGCAGCAGGAGGAAGAAGCGGAGGAAAAGGGCGAGCAACGCAAGCAGGTTCGGGTTACCGGTTATAACTTTCGCAAACCGAGGATTATTTCAGGGGAACAGAACCAGAAGCTGCGTTTGATCCAGGAAACGTTTGAAGAGGAGCTTGGTAGAATGCTCGCCTCGAGTCTGAAGACGGAGATGGAGACAAAACTTGTTGCTTTGGATCAGGTTACTTATGGTGAGTTTATACTTTCTCTTTCGAATCCTACATACCTTGTTGTGGCCGGCTCAACGCCCGGGTTCGGTAATATTGCCATCGAGGTCAGTCTTCCTGTGGCTCTTGCTGTAACGAACCTGATGCTGGGGGGTGATGGCGCTAATGTTTCGGATGTTTCGAGGGAATTGACAGCGCTTGAAAGAAACATTTTGCGTGGTGTGTTGAAGAACCTGTTCAAGGTTCTGTCCAAGGCCTGGTCTGGGCTTGTTGAAATAGATTACCAGTATGACCATGATGAATCTAATCCGGAATATTTGCAGCTTGTGTCCAGGGAGACTTCGTGCATTAACGCGACCTACGATGTACATCTAGGTGACAGTTCCGGTGTTATAAACATTTGCTACCCTTTCCCCATGGTCAGGTCTTACTTTGAGGCTTTGAGTGACAAAAATGAAACTGCTGATCCCAAGCAGTCCTCTGAATCAAGAGAAAGGGCATTGAGCGCGCTTAGTGTTGTGCCGGTGGAAATGCGGGCAATTCTTGGCAAAAGCGTATTGTCTGCAGAACAGACAGCTTCATTAAAGGAAGGCGATGTTCTGTGTCTTGACAGGAAAGTTGATGCGCCTGTGGAAATATACGTGGATGGTAATCGCGCATTTCTGGCAGAGATTGGCAAGTATCGCGGAAAGACAGCTGTGAGTATACTGAAGTCCTGTATGTCGGGGCACAGCGATATGAACGATTCATGAAAAAGCGGGATAAGAACTGAAGTTGAGGAGCGCTCCCGCGCAGAGTGAAGGGTGGGGGCGGTGAACTGAGATGGGAGTGAATTGATATGGCGGAAGAAGAAGACAAACAGTCGGAACAGTCTGAAGGCGTGAATGGTGAGAACGCGGAAAGCGCCGATGAAGGTCAATCTGAGACCACGGAGGAAGAGAAGGCCGAAGGTGTAGAGGTGAATCCCGCCGAACTCGCGGAATTGGACAAAAGCGATTCATCGGGCGGGGCTAAGCAAAACCAGGACGTGAACCTCAAGATGATTCTTGATGTTCCCGTGGACATTCATATTCAGCTTGGTCAGGCGCAGATATCGATTGGTGAAATATTAAAGATGGGTTCCGGGTCGCTGATTGAGCTTGACAGGGAAGCTGGAGAGCCTGCTGACATTATTGTTAACGGTAAGCTCATAGGGCAGGGGGAAATTGTAGTAGTGGATGATAATTTTGGGGTCAGAGTCACAAAGCTTATAGCGCCGGAAGAGCGGATTGAGTCTTTATAAACGTGTGCCGAAATCCCATCTTATGCCGCATCTGATGGAGAACCCGCTGAGATTGCCATTGACGGGCGGGTTTATCATCCAGGTTGTATACCGCGTTTCTATGTATGCCGCCAAAGCCGATTCCTTAACAGGATAGATGTTTATACCGGCGGAAACATGGGCTCCGACAGCTTCTGAAGAAGTTTTGTGTTCTTCCATGGGGATGATTGTCTGGCCCTTTGCAATATTCTCCTGCTCGGTAAGTTCCATGAGCGTTACATTCAGGCCCCCTCCCAGCCATGGCGCCAGGAGCTTATCTTGGCAGGAGGAAGGGGATCGAGCCGACAGCGCGAATTCTGTACGTTTTGTGTCCACATGCAGGAAGTTTTTATCCGAGGCGGCGCCTGGAGCGCCCGATTGAATGCCGCTGCTACTCATTTGTGAGAGCGAAAATTCAAGTTCGAATTCATGGTCCAGCGCCTTCATGTCTATCATGCTTATGGCGAATCCCCGCGCAGTGTCACTGCCAAGGTCCAGTTGTCTGTAATTATCGTGTGCATCCAGTGTGCCGGCATTGTCAACATATGAGACAAACCCTTTCAGTGAGCTTCTACACCAGGATTCCTGTGCTTTCGCGCATACAGGCAGGAGGAAGACCAGCAATGTTATAAGTGGGACTATTCTCATGAAGAAGGGCTGTTTGTCTGGATGTTCTGGTTTACTATGCACTGTGAACTCCACTTGTTATTATCGGTTACTGTTACCACATTTGCTCCGTACGCGGCAGATTTCCTGGTATATGTGACAGTTGCCGCATTGGAATCGGGCAGTGATCCCAGGGAGGAATCGCTAACAGACCATGAAAATGGAGGTGTTCCGCCGACTGCCGTTAATACGGTGAATGTCTCCTCTGTTGTAAGTGTTACTTCTGCCGGACTGATTGTGAGTGGTTCTATATTGACGTCACGGTTATACTGGTAGTCTTCACTGCTGTCTTCGCAGCTACAGAGAAGAATTACCAGCGCCGAGCCCATTGTAAGCATTAAGGCCGTTAATTTGATTTTTGTAGTGGTCTTTTTCATGGTTTTCTGTTAGCAGTTTAGATGCCGTGCTGAGTATAATCAAGGCTTAGCGTTTTGGGTTTCGTGAACTCGTGCAGATGTTTTGCGGGCAGAAATTCTGTGAGATATGCGGGTTAATGGCATTCTGTATGCTTTTACGTAGTATGACCCCATCCGAAAAGGGTTGGAGGACAAGAAGACGAGCAAAGGCGGAGATAAACGTACTCGTACACCTGCTCGTACACGCGAATAGTAGCGAGCGGTTAAGTGAG
>CAYTRK010000057.1:0-10400 GCA_964440205.1 uncultured Victivallaceae bacterium | reverse complement strand
CCTGAGCACCCTGTATTCTTCGGGGGTTAGAATTTCTTTCCATTCCTCCTCTGTCTTATTAATTCTTCCGTTATTTTTTTTGCTATTGCTCATAGTCTGCTCTCCCTGTTGCCCGCCTTTACTGTCCGCATAAGAAGCCAGTATTACACCGATAGAAAAAATAAAAACTGCAAATATTAATCCCGGCCAGTGAGCTAAAAAATTTAGAATTTTATTCATTTTACAATTCTTTTCAAAATCAGTAAGTGATGCCGCCCCCGAGAGGTCGAAGACACGTCGTGCGCCATTTTGCTGTGTCGCGTTGCCAAGCCGGGAGCGACTTATCACTAAATTCATCACTCTCTATAGCTCGATCCGTGCCAACTTTGATAGAAAAGGACAATCCGTAACTCCAGTGTTGCCAAGGCTTTAAGATGGGCTCAAAATGGCCGCAAAAGCGTTCTGTCTCAGTTGATGCGTTTAATGTATTAAGGACACATTTTTTGATACATATTCGTCTGGAATGGACACGAGCATTTGCGCGTCTTTGGCTTTTGTTGTAAAAGATGTTGATGATGAAATCTGAAACTAAGACTATTTACCTGGCGGAACCGCACGGCTTCTGTGCGGGAGTTAGGAGGGCGCTGGATATTGCGGACCTCGTTCTGGCATCGGAAGGCTCACCGGTATATTGTCTCAAGGAAATCGTGCACAACAGGATTGTGGTTGAGGATCTTCGCCGCAGGGGGGTGATTTTTGTGGATGCCATCGAGGATGTGCCCCGGGGGTCGACATTGCTTTTCAGCGCCCACGGCGTGTCTCCCGCGGTAAGATCAAAGGCAAAGGAACTGGATCTTGATCTCATTGACGCCACTTGTCCTTTCGTTAACAAAGTCCACAGCCATGTCAGGAAGTTTGCGGATGCAGGCTATACCATTCTTCTTCTTGGTTACGCCAGGCATGACGAAATAATCGGCGTTGCGGGCGAAGCGCCAGCCCAGGTTAAAGTGCTGGAGAACGAAGAACAGGCAAAACGCATCCGAGTCCCTGATCCGGGAAAAGTGGCTTTAATGACCCAGACGACTTTAAGTGTGGAAGAGACAGAGAGGGTTTACGATATTCTTGTCGACCGTTTTCCGAAAATCGAGACCGCCCCGCGCAACTGTATATGCTACGCCACCACGAATCGGCAGAAGGCAGTTTCGGAATTGGCCGCAAAATGCAGGATCATTCTTGTTCTGGGGTCGCGTTCGAGTTCCAACACGAACAGGCTTGCCGAGGTTGCCCGCGCACACGGCAGCCGCTCCCGGGTAATAGACTCGCCGGAAAGCCTGGAAAAGGAAGAGATCTCTCACGCGCGCAATATCGGGATTACTGCCGGAGCCTCCACACCGGAGGAATTTGTGGACGCTACTCTGGAATTTCTTCTTTCGCATGGATTCACGCGCGTGGAGACAGTACGGGTTGCAGAAGAGAATATAAATTTCAGTATTCCTTCGGAGCTTCGTGAACGTCTTTCAAAATAGTCCCGCAGCGCTGTATTGTCGCTGGAAGGTGTTGTTCTCGGCTTTTGGTTGCAAGCCTTCCGGGGAAATCCACATCTGAAAATCTTTGGTCGATTCCCAATACATTGTACTTTTCCGCTTCGCATGACGGGGATTTTACTTGCCATTGAGGCAGTCTCCTTGGGAAAATCCGTTTGCTTGAAAAACAGAAGAGAATTCTTAACTTGAACGCATACTGGAGAAATGAAGCATGGGCCTGATAAAGAAATTTTTTGGCAAGGAAGAGAACAAGGATCAACCCTCAGAACCCGGTTCGGCGCCTGAAGGGGCTCAGACAAAGGCCGCCTGTGAAAATGGGCCGGAGCTTTCCGAACAGGAACAGGTTGCGCGGGAAATGCGCAAGAAGGCGAAGCGTGAGCGGAGCAAAGAACGCAAAAAGAAAAAGAAGAGGAAAAGAAAGGGAAAATGATCGGCTTGTTTGCCGTCAGGTTGTGTTATTTGCCGTCGCTGGGGTTGGTTACTCGCCCCATGAAAAGGATGCTTCCCGAAACAGTCTCCCGTATGACAAAAAGAAAAGGATGGTCCGCTTTGAAAACCTTCGGTTCAGGTTGCTGGATGGAGGTCAGAGACATAACGACGCCTGTAGCAACCGCCGATTCAGCAATTCTCATTATGGGCGTCCCTTGCGGACTTGTTTTTTTGCGTTGTGCAGCTCGCAGACTTTCACTATATATACGGTTTTGTGTTCGCAGCAATTGTGGAAAATCATGAGGAAGTCACTCAAATACAGGGAATTCGTGGTTGATGCACGGCGCGTAGTTGTCAAAATCGGCAGCCGCGTGCTTGTGCAGAAAACCGGCAGACCCGATGTCCGCCGCATGCGGACTTTGACCAGGCAGATCGCGGACATGCACAAGAAGGGTTACGAGGTCGTGGTTGTGACATCAGGGGCCATAGGCGCGGGTATGCAGGCTTTGAAAATGCCCGATCGTCCCACTTCCCTTCCCGATCTGCAGATGGCCGCAGCAGTTGGCCAGACTCGGCTGATGTCAAAATACGGGGAGATGTTTTCTTCTTATGGCTGCAAAATCGGGCAAATCCTTCTTACTCATCATGATTTTCATCACAAAATAAGGTTGAGCAATGCCCGGCGTACAATGGAGAATATGCTGCGCAAAGGAGTGATACCGATTGTCAACGAGAATGATGTTGTGGCTGATGAAGAAATAAAGGCTGACCTCGCATTGGGGGACAACGATTTTCTTGCATCGTTGCTGGTTAAGCTCATAAGGTCTGACCTGTTGGTGATTCTAACTACAGTGGACGGGTTGAGAAAACCCGGAAAGTCAGGACACACGCGCCGTATACGGTATGTGGAAACCGTCAACAGGAAAACGCTTGAACTGGCCGGGAGCAATAAGTCCAGCCTCAGCAAAGGCGGTATGTACAGCAAACTGAAAGCTGCCCAGGCTGCCGCAAAAGTCGGGTGTTCGGTTATAATCGCCAATGGAAGACAGGATCAGGTGCTGAAAAGAGTTATGCAAGGAGAGGATACAGGCACCATTGTTCTTGCTTCAGGAATATGATGATAAATACATTAAGGGCCCCAAATGAGTGAGGATCTGCTATGACTTTGCATGACGAGATAGTCGCATTCGGACAAAGAGCGCTTGAAGCTTCGCGTGAACTTGTGCTCCTGAATTCGCGCAAGAAGAACGCCATACTTATGGCCATGGCCGATTGTCTGGACGAAAGACGCAGTGAAATCAAGGAAGCAAACAAGAAAGACCTGGAATCGGCCAAATCCGCGGGGCTTTCTTCCGCCATGGTTGACCGGCTTACTCTCACGGATGCCCGGATGGAAAGTATGATAAAGGGGATCAGGGCAATCGCGGCATTGAAAGATCCGATAGGCGCCAAAATCAGCAGGTGGATAAGACCGAACGGACTTGAGATAATCAAAAGAAGGGTCCCCATAGGCGTAATCGGGATCATTTACGAATCGCGGCCGAATGTAACCGCCGATACCGCTGCGCTTTGTTTTAAGACAGCAAACGCTGTCATCTTGAGAGGCGGCAAGGAAGCCGCCAACTCGAATCGCGCAATTGCTGAAGCTCTGATAGCTGGCGGCAAGAGCAAGGGTATGCCAAGGGATTCCATTCAGCTGATACAGACCACCGACAGGGAAGCGGTCAGGGATCTGGTTCAACTTGAAGGGTTAGTCGATCTTGTTATCCCCAGGGGCGGAGAAGCTCTTATAAGGGCAGTTACTGAGCAGGCGCGTGTTCCCGTCATCAAACACTACAAGGGCATCTGCCACACTTACATTGATGAATCGGCGGATTCTGACAAAGCCCTGAGTATAGTTGAGAACGCCAAATGCCAGCGTCCCGGTGTTTGCAATGCGATGGAAACATTACTGATACATGAAAAAATAGCAGGGGAAATCCTGCCGCCAATCGCTGAGCGGCTGACCGAGCTTAATGTTGAACTCAGGGGCGATTTGGCAGCAAGAGAGATAGTCCCGGAGATGAAAGAGGCGAAGGAAACCGATTGGTATGAAGAGTATCTGGATATGATACTGGCAGTGAAGATTGTTCCTTCTGTTAAGGAAGCTGTGAAGCACATCAACAAATACGGTTCTCACCATTCCGACGCCATAATTTCCGAAAACAAGCAGGCACAGGAAATATTTCTGAAGGAAGTGGACTCTTCTACCGTGTATCTTAACGCTTCGACCAGGTTTACTGATGGTGGACAGTTTGGCATGGGGGCGGAAATAGGCATCAGTACCGACAAGCTTCATGCCCGCGGCCCGATGGGACTTGAAGAACTCACCACTTACAAGTATGTGGTTCTGGGCAAGGGGCAGGTCAGAGAATAATTTCGCGGCGACCGGGTTTTACTATTTGTCTTCGGGAGCGACTTCAGGTTCTGGCTCTGTGATCTTATCTTCGCCTCCCTCATCGTTGACACATGGCTGAACTTCCTCAATCACAATATCGGAAGCCATTGTCTTTGTCTCCGTTCTCTCAATGGTCTTTTCTTCGATAATGCTTTCGGTAGTTGGTTTGCTCTTTTCACTTCCGGGCTTGCCGTATTTTCCCCACCGCCTGAGGTTTTGGTTCAGATCTTTCAATTTCAGTCCGTATCTTCCGGCCAGCCAGCGCCATTCGGCCGGCGAAAAATCAAATATCCTGTTAAGACTGTTGACCAGCGTAACCATGTCGAGAGTTTCAATTCTGGTGACTGTATCAGCCCAGGCCGATCCGTCCAGGATCTCGGAAGGGATTTGTTTGTCGCTTCCTATAACTATTACCATTGTGGAATCTGAGTCAGCAATGCCGCCGGAGCGATACTCCGGGAGATCCACAGGATCCCACGCTTTCAGAGTCTTGTTCCATTCGTAAAGGTGGGCTTCCGAGGCGGTTGTCTTGTCGTGGTAGCTCATAAGCTTCACGTCCCGGATTTTTGAGACGTCGAAACCGAGTTTAACCAGCATGTAGCGAGACGGAACGAGAAGAACCTTTGATTCTTCCGCAGCGCTGTTTGCTGTGCCGGGAAGACAGCATAGCGATACTATTGCGACAACTGCCAAAGCTATTCTAGAAGACATAATAAACCCCCGTATGCTATATACTTGATTCTCCTGCCGGACCGACCCTTTGTCAATCTATTTTCCCAGAACTTTACGAAAGGATTCGTTAAGAGCTGGCAGCACTGCGAACAAGTCTCCGACTATCCCGTAGGTTGCTACGTCGAAGATCGGCGCGTCCGGATCCTTGTTAATTGCAACTATGATGTCTGAGGAAGACATCCCTGCCAGGTGTTGAATCTGCCCGCTGATACCGCAGGCGAAATAAATCTTTGGACAAACTGTCTTGCCTGTCTGTCCTACCTGGTGTGAATACGGAATCCAGCCTGCATCTACGACGGCTCTGGATGCGCCCACGCCTGCCCCGAGAGTTTCGGCCAGATTACGCACCAGTTCGAAGTTCTCCGGTTTCTGCAGACCGCGTCCGCCCGAAACAATGATGTCGGCTTCGGCAATATTCGCAGTGCTTTCCATTTCCGGAACAAACTTCAGGCGTTTTGCCTTACTTTCCAGCAGCGCCTTTTCCACATCCAGCAGAGTAACCTCCCCGGTACGCGATTCGTCCGGCTCGGCCTCTTTCATAACCTTGTGCCTGACGGTAGCCATCTGCGGCCGGTTGTTCGGGCAAACGATGGTGGCCATTATATTTCCGCCGAATGCGGGACGGGTTTGAAGAAGGTTGCCTTCTTCAGGATCAATGGCAAGTCCGGTGCAGTCGGCAGTAAGCCCCGCGTCTACCGACACTGCTACCCTGGAAACAAGGCTTCGGCCCACCGGGGTAGCGCCGGACAGAAAGATAGACGGCTTGTGTTTCCTCACAAGGTCTATCAGGACTTTCGCATATATCTCGTCCTGGAAATGCTCAAGTTCGGGCTTGTCGAAGACATACACAACTTCCGCGCCCCGCTTGATCAGCTCGGAAGCCTTGTCCTCAATGCCGGAGCCCAGCAGCACTGCGCAAAGACGCTGATTGGAGTCATCAGCAAGCTTTCGGCCGATTCCAAGAAGTTCGTAGGCTGTAGACTGGATCTCGCCGTCGAACTGCTCGGCAAACACCCAGACATCTTTATAGTCTGAAAGATCCGTTGCAACGGCTGTCTTTTCGACCATTTCAATGGCCTCGAATTTACAGGCTTCGACACAGGCGCCGCAAAGAGTGCACTTGGTCAGGTCAATCCTGGCAATCTTCGGGGAGTTTTCACCCTCGGTTTCGACCATGTCTATAGCATTAAAGGCGCAGGCCTTCGCGCACAGCCCGCAGCCCACGCAATTTTTTTCTATTACTGAAATCGGTTCTTTGCTCACGGTTACACCTCAGGAAGCAGTTTCAATTACAATATCTTTGAGTTTCTCAACAATCTGCGGAACAGTCTCGGACGGTTCCCCTTCCAGGATTTCCCCTCCGCCGCGGGGAGGAGGAGAAAAGATCTTCACAACCTTTGTTGGCGATCCTTCCAGGCCCAGTTTGGAATGCTCGGCGCCGATATCCGACGCGCCCCATGTTGGAATCTCCGCCTTTCTGGCCGCCATTTTCCCTTTTAGAGAAGGCAGCCTCGGCTCGTTAATCTCCTTAACCACCGTCAACAGGCACGGAAGAGGCGCCTTAATTACTTCGTACCCGCCTTCAAGAAGCCGTTCGGCCGTTATTTCGGTCTCGGTTATTTCCTCTATCTTCCGTGTATACGTTATCTGGGGAATCTCCAGATGAGTTGCAATCCCGGGTCCCACCTGCGCAGTGTCTCCGTCGGAAGCCTGTTTCCCGCAAAGAATCACATCGACGTTACCCAGCTTTTTAATGGCCATGGCCATCGTGTAGCTCGTAGCCCATGTATCGCTACCAGCAAATGCGCGATCGGAAATCAGGACGGCTTCGTCCACTCCCATGGAAACTGCTTCGCGCAACGCCTTTTCCGCTTGCGGGGGACCCATGCTGACGGCAGTCACTTTTGCTCCCAGCTTTTCCTTGAGACGTAAGGCCTCCTCTATGGCGTAGGTGTCAAATGGATTGACAATCGATTCAACACCCTCGCGTATGAGCGTATTTGTTTCCGGGTTGATTTTGACGTCTGTCGTCTCCGGAACTTGTTTAATACATGCAACAATATGCATAGGCACGCACCTTTCAAACGCTTTCTGACAATAAAACATGAAGACTATAACAGAGTTTCAAGCTTTTCAAGCCCTAACACTAACCTGATCTATTCCCGCGCCGAGTTTACCGAAGTTACTTTGTCAATTCACCACGGCGATTAATCGCCGATCATTCTAATATGCAGCCTTTACATAACGTTTTTAAAAACATATATTGACCATTTATCTAGCCTGACTTATTCATGGACCTTCGTTGGGAGAGCGCACAGGTTGCGCCAGCTCAAGGCATTGTCGCAGGAAGCCGGGCGAAGGCGTGTTAGAACACTCCGAGGTCGGCTTGCAAGACAAGTCATTGAGATGTCGTGACATGTGTGCTCGCAGTAGATTGTTCATAAATAAGTCAGGCTAGTAACAAAACTTTTCCGATTAGATTATTTTTTAGACCACATGTGAGAAGAAATGAGTGAAGACGAAAATTTCGATAAAGCTGAGGAAAACGGGGTTAAGGCGAAAAAGAAAATTACCATTCAGAATCGAAGGAAATTTGATTTAGCCAAAGTTCGCGGCCAGAAAAGGTCCCACGGTGTAGTTCGCAGAAAGGCCGCTGCCACAGGGAGAAAGCCTAACACGCCGATAAGGCTTCGAAAGGGCGCCAGTATGACACGCGGCGCTCCCAGAGGAGCCTCCTCTGCCAGCGGCCCTCCTAAATTCTTCAGTAAGAGATATAAGGTTATCTCGGAGATCGGGCGAGGTGGATCGGCCGCCATTTATAAGGCTAAAGATACATTTCTCGGTACCGACGTAGCGATAAAGCTGCTGCCCAGAGGAATTTTGGCTGATCATGGCACGCAGGAACGATTCAAGAATGAGGCTCGAATCGCCATGCAGCTGGCCCACGAGAACATCGCCAGGCTGTTTCATTTCGACGCAGACAGAGGACGCATGTACCTGGTGATGGAGTATGTTCCGGGAGAGGATTTCCGTAAAATCATCGAACACTCAGCTCCGCTGGACCTGGATGTTGTCCTGGATATTACCCATTCCCTTTCTCTTGCCCTGGATTATGCGCATCGATACAGCGTGTTCCACCGAGATCTTAAGCCTGAAAACATAATGCTCTCAGACAGAGGTCGGCTGAAGGTCATTGATTTTGGTACAGCCCGCGGCCTGAATCTGAAAAAGCTTGAAACCGAGGGTGAATACATTGAAGGTACCCCCACCTATGCGGCGCCCGAGCAATTCCAGGATAATCCCCCTTCAGCAGCTTCGGATATTTACTCTATGGGAGCGGTCATACAGGAACTGTTGACCGGCGCTCCAATATATCCTTTTGACATAACACCCGAGCAGGTGCTCGAACAGGATATTGACCCCATGCCGGAATTCATTCCTCATTCTGTGCAGGAGGTGATTTCACGCGCATTGTCTGACAACCCCGATGATCGCTGGCAGACCGCAGAAGAATTCTGCACCCGCCTTTACCAGGCCGTCGCTGAAACGTCTGTCGGAGGTGTGTGAGGGAATAGATTGACTCCGTCACGCAATGCCGATAGATTCGCCCCTTTGAGTCAGGTTTAACTTAAACGAAAACGGAGATCAGAATATGAGCAGAGCATATAATTTTTTCCCTGGTCCGGCCATTCTGCCGGAAGAAGCTCTCAAACAGGCGCAGGACGAATTGGTTGATTACCAGGGTACCGGCATTTCAATAATGGAAAGCAGCCACAGGGGCAAAGAATATACGGAAGTTCATGAAGAGGCCGTAGCCAACCTTAAAGAACTGCTTGAATTGAATGAGGATTATGAAGCGCTGTTCATGCAGGGAGGCGCCAGCACGCAGTTCGCCCTGGTGCCGCTGAATTTTCTTCTTGCGGAAAAAACGGCCGATTACATAAACAGCGGTTCATGGGCAACCAAAGCAATCAAGGAAGCGGGGATTGTCGGCGAGGTCAATGTTGCGGCAGATACTTCGGGCGACAAGCCTGCACGGATGCCTTCGCAGAACGAACTTCAGCTTACACCTGACGCTGCGTATGTTCATATGACAACTAACGAGACTATTGCGGGTACTCAGTGGAAACAGATTCCAGATGTGGAAGCTCCACTTGTCGCCGATATGTCTTCGGACATTCTGTCGCGACCGATAGATATGACCCGATTCAGCCTTGCATACGCAGGCGCCCAGAAGAATCTTGGACCGGCAGGTTTAACCGTCGTGATAATTCGAAAAGATCTGGTTCAGCAGGCCAACGATGAATTGCCCACCATATTCAAATATAAGACTCATATTGAAAAAGCTTCCCGGTTCAACACGCCGCCGACGTTTGCCATATATATGCTTATGCTTACAACGCGATGGATCAAGAGCCTCGGGCTGGATACTATATATAAGCGCAATGGGGACAAGGCTGCCAAATTATACAACGCGATAGACGCTACAGACTTTTATAAAGGGACGGCGCATCCCGACAGCCGCTCTATTATGAATGTGACCTTCAGGCTGCCTGGCGAGGAACTTGAAAAACAGTTTGTCCGGCAGGCTGCTGACAGAGGCCTGAAAGGGTTGAAAGGGCACAGATCGGTAGGCGGGATAAGAGCTTCCATCTACAACGCGTTCCCGCCCGAAGGCGTCGACGCACTTGTCGAATTCATGAAAGAATTCGAGAAACAGAACGGCTGAATTGTTTAGGGTTGTTGATCGTCACAGCTATACGCTGGTTATCCTTCGTTGAGGATCGTTAGGCTGGTTGAGGAATGCGGCTATGACTATATACCGCGAAGCCAGAGAAAGATTTGAACTGATCCTGGTTCTCCTGGTTCTTCCCCTCGCGGGAATTGTTGCTTTTCAAAAACCGGTAACTCAATATCTTCAGTTTCCGCCAACCACGGTTTATGTGGAGCATCCGGGATTCTCTTGGCTCGCATTCATCGGACTCGCAATCCTCATACTTGCGGTCGTATGTCCGTTTGTATTCAGGGTTCTATCCTGCGGGCGTCAAATCACAAATTGCGAAACGGAGAACAGGAATCCCTTCCCCTGGTGGGGGTGGCTGGGACTGGCTCTTACGGCTATCTCCTGGTTTTTTGCATGGACGCGTTTCCCGTGGTTCGAGCCGCTGCAGAAATTCACCTTCAGCCCCATTTGGCTCGGGTACATCATCGTCGTCAATGCGCTGACATTCAAACGGACAGGCCAATGCCTTCTGCGAAATCGAACCGGTCATTTCATT
>CAYTRK010000056.1:5068-10485 GCA_964440205.1 uncultured Victivallaceae bacterium | reverse complement strand
ATTGCTTCGGGAGATTCGTGCTCCGTTTCTGCTTGCGTCCGCCATGCCGGTGGTTCTGGGGTCGGCGCTGGCATATAACAGAAACGGCGCTTTCGACTGGGGCGTGTTCCTGCTGGCCCTGGCCGGTGTACAACTGATTCATGCCGGGGCGAATGTCGCCAACGATTTCTTTGATCACTTAAGCGGCAATGATGCAGCTAACCGGACTTTTGTCCGTCCGTTCACCGGGGGCAGCCGTATGATACAGAAAGGACTGCTTTCACCCCGGGAAACGCTTTCTCTTTCTGTCTTCTGTCTTGTGCTTGGGATCATTGTTTCGGTCTGGCTGGCAGTGGTTGCGGGCTATGAGGTTCTGGCGCTTGGCGCTGCGGGGATTATAGGAGGTTTTTTCTATGTTGCGCCGCCGATCAGGTTTGGATATCGCGGTATGGGCGAAATAATCGTTGCTATTGATTTTGGCGTTCTGCCGGTGGCCGGCGCATATTTTGTTCAAACCGGAAGATGGTCTGTTGAGTCATTAATTTTGTCTGTGCCGGTTGCGATGCTGATAGCCGGGGTGCTGTTCATTAACGAATTTCAGGACCGAGAGGCGGACGCGGCTGTCGGGAAACGCACCTGGGTTGTTCGGCTGGGGCTGCGGCGTGCGGCAAAAGTTCATGCTCTGCTGATGATTGGCTGGCCGGCGCCGATTTTTGTTGCTGTACTTGCTGGAGCTCTTCATCCGGCAACTCTGATGTCTCTGCCTGCGCTTTTTATCTCCATCCCGGCGGCGGCTATAGTGATGCGTTGCTATAAGGAGTTGGACAAGCTGACGCCCGCGAATATACTGACGATAATGACGCATCTGCTAGCCACGCTCCTGCTCTCCGCGGGGCTGGTTTTTGGGGCATGACGCGGAGGGTTGTGATCGGGCGGATTGGTTTTGTCGGAAAGGTGGGGGTTATGCGCTGTGAAATTATGCGATCAGGAGAATAGAACGTGAAAAGAATTGTTATAATTGGTGGAGGCTTCGCGGGGCTGGAAGCGGCTCGCACTTTTGCGAGTTCCCGACCGAAAACGGAAATTACCCTTATAGACAGGGAAACAACCTCTGATTTTCTGCCGCTTCTTCCGGACATTGTCGGCAGCCGCATACCTGTTTCCTCGGTTCAGTACCCGCTAGGTCCTTTCTGTGAATCCCGGGGCATCCGATTTGTTAAAGCGGAAGTCAAAGAGGTGGATGTCAACTGCAACAGGGTTGTCTGCGCAGATGATGATGAGATTTTCTATGACTATCTTGTGGTTGCCTCCGGCAGCGATACGAACTTTTTCGGAGATTCTGCTATGAGGGCTGGAAACTATAAGCTCGACAATTCACGGGACGCCGTGGGTCTAGACGAAAGACTTGGAGGCGGGGATTTCGAGCGCTGTGTTGTTGCGGGCGGAGGCTACACTGGCATTGAAATTGCGACACACATACGGCGTAGATTCCGTGATTCATCTTCTCAGCCCCGCATTGTGATCGTTGAGCTCGGATCGCAGATTCTCGGGAACGCTCCGGACTGGATGCGGGATTATTGTGAAGCGAACCTGAAGAGGATGAACATTGAGGCGTTCACCGAAACGAAGATGGATTCGATCGACGGGTCAACTGTGATTCTTTCCAACGGCGTGGTTTATGAGAACGCCGTGCCGATCTGGTCGGCTGGAGTAAAAGCGGGTCAATTCCTTGGAAGTATTGACGAAGACCATGCGGCGCAGGGCAGGCTTCCGGTGGGCAGCGATTTGTGTGTGAAGGGAAATGTTTTTGCGGCGGGCGATGCCGCTGGGTTTATGAACAAAGGCAAGCCGCTAAGAATGGCGGTGCAGTTTTCGATCATTGAAGGCAGGCATGCCGCGAAGAACATCCTCAGGAATATTCGAGGGCTGCCGACAAAGCCTTATCGGCCGGTGGATCTGGGTTTTATTGTGCCGATGGCAAACTGGCAATCCTGTGGATTTGTGCTTGGCGCGAGAGTTCGGGGGCGGCTCTGTTCGTTGTTGCACTATCTGTTGTGTGTGTACCGGTCGCAGTCGTTAGCGTTGAAAGGTAACGTTTTGAAGGAATTGGCAAAGGGTGAGCGGGGAGGGGGAAGCGGGGACTGAGGACTGAAGAGGGGAATATTCAATATCGAACCACGTCTTCGCTCAGGTAGCTTCGCCGGGCGCAGCGCGGAATGTTCAATGGTGAAGGTCGGAGGTACAATCTATGGAAGCGGATAAGGCAGCTAAGGATAAAGATAAGGAACAGCCTTTGTCGGTTTGTTTTGTTCGTCATGGGCAGGCGGAGGCGCGGGAACCGGGAGATGTTAGAGACCCCGGATTGACGGAACTGGGCAGGCAGCAGGCGGAATTGGTAGCCAGAAGGCTTAAGCGCCAGAGATTTGCGCACATTTACACCAGCGATCTTGCGCGGGCGAAGGAGACTGCCGCGGCGATAAGGTTGCACCATCCCCAGGCGCCGGTGACGGAGACCGCTGAGCTGCGCGAGGTGATGTTTTACAATTTCCTTTCCGGGTTCTCTCCGACCAAAAGGGCTGAGCGGAAAATTCTTTCAAGGGAGGGGAAAACAATGCGATCTTTTGTGGGTAAACTGCTTAAGGAACATAAAGTGGGCGAAAAAGTGCTTGTTGTCGCCCACGGGAATCTGATTAGGTGCATGCTTGCTTTATTGAGCGGTAAGAATCCGAAACGATCTGTGGTTCTGGATATTAACAACACGAGCGTGACGATTATTGAAGTATGGCTTTCGGGTGGAGCTGTCGTGAGGACAGCGAACAGTCTGGAACATCTTGGGGAAGGACAGGTGACGTGATGAATGAGGAAACTTGTAGCAAGACATGTTTGTATGACCGGCATACCGAACTGGGAGCCAGAATAGTTCCGTTCGGGGGATTCCTTATGCCGCTCCAGTATGAGGGCATTGTTGCGGAGCACCAGGCTGTGAGAGAGAGGTGCGGCCTTTTCGACACGTGTCATATGGGAGAGATCAAGGTTGCCGGGGACAACGCGCTGGAGGATCTGGAACGTCTTCTGACCTGTGAGGTCGTGAGTATAAAGGACAACAGGTGCAGGTATGGGCTTATGTGCAACCCGGAGGGAGGTGTGCTGGACGACCTGCTGGTTTATCGCAAGCCGGGCAACGAATTCATGCTGGTGGTAAATTCCGCCACACAGAGCCGCGACTATGAATGGATCAGGTCGCATGTGTCGGAGAGGACTTCAGTTGATAACGCTTCGGACCGGATCGCCAAGATAGATGTACAGGGCCCGGAGTCGCCTCGGATTGTGCAGCAGCTTCTTGACAACTCCATTGAAGGCATGAAGTTTTACAGTTTTGCTGATAATTCTTTTGAAGGCGAGGGGGTCTTGATCAGCCGGACCGGATATACCGGCGAGATGGGTTTTGAGGTCTATTTCGAGAGCAATGACGAGGCGGCAGGGGCGTTCTGGAAGAAGTGCATGGGTCTGGGCAGTGTGCCCTGCGGTCTTGGTGCGAGGGATACGCTGCGGCTTGAAATGGGGATGCCGCTCTACGGCCATGAAATGAGCGAGGACCGTAACGCCGGTGAAACGGGCTTTAAGCGTCCGATTTCGAGGGAGAAATCGTTCATCGGATCGGACGTGGTGCTTGACGAATCAGCCTGTATGGCGAAGATGGTCGGGATCATGCTGGAGGGCAGAAGGGCTGCGAGGGAAGGGGATGATATTCTGGATCAGGAAGGCTCGCAGATTGGAAAAATAACCAGCGGCAGCTATGCTCCTTCGATTGGGCAGGCCGTAGCGCTGGGGTATGTGGAAAAAGGTTGCAGTGATTTGGGAAGGGGCCTTATTGTCAACACGCTGAGACGGCCGACCAGCGGGACGATACATTCGCTGCCGTTTTATGCAGAAGGTACGGCAAGAAGGAAACTCGCCGATTTCCTGGAGAGGAAATAGAATAAATTAACCACTGAAGAAGAGAGGGAGATCACAAAATGGTACCTGATGAGAGGAAGTATGCGAAAACTCACGAATGGGTGAAGATTGACGGAGATACCGCTACTGTAGGAATTACGGATTATGCACAGGACTCGCTTGGCGACATCACGTTTATAGAGCTTCCGGAAACCGAAGAATACGAACAGGGCAGTGAATGTGCGGTAATTGAATCGGTAAAGGCAGCCAGCGACCTGTACATGCCGACGAGCGGCAGGATCGTGGAGGTCAACGCAAAGCTCGCCGAAAGGCCTGAGCTTGTTAATGAGGATCCGTTTGAGGCAGGCTGGATTTTCAAGATGACCGACTTCAATGCGGAGGAACTTGAGGATCTGATGGATTCCAGTGAGTACGAGGGGATGTTAGAGGACGTGGAATGAGCTACATTGCAAATACCGAAGTTCAGAAAGCCGAGATGCTGAAGGCCTGCGGGGTGAATTCCCTGGGCGAATTCTTCGAGACTATTCCTGAGAAGCTGCGTCCTCAGTCTTTTGATCTACCGGATGGGCGTTCAGAACTCGAAGTGCTGGAGCATTGCAGAGAAATAGCTTCACGGAACTACTCGCACCTGGTGAATTTCCTTGGCGGCGGCTTCTATGATCATTTTATCCCGTCTGCAGTTGATGCGGTGGCCGGGCGCAGCGAGTTCTACACGGCGTATACTCCTTATCAGCCGGAGATGTCGCAAGGCACACTGCAGATCATATATGAATACCAGAGTTACATCTGCAGGCTGACGGGGATGGATGTTTCCAATGCGTCGGTCTATGACGGCGGCACGGCGTTGTATGAGGCCTGCCAGATGGCGCTGCATGCAACCCGAAGGCGGAAAATAGTGATGGACGGGGGCGTGAACCCGGTCTACCGCAAGATGCTTTACTCTTACACGGTGAACCTGTCGATTGATTTTGCCGAGGCGCCGGTGACCCACGGACAGAGCGACAGGAGCCAAATATTCGAAGCTCTGGATGAGGACACTGCGGCGGTGATTCTGCAGAACCCGAACTTTTTCGGAGTTATAGACGGCCATTCCGACATTGTTGAGCATTGCCACGAGAAGGGCATACTTGTTATTCAGTCCGTGTATCCGGTGGCGATGTCTGTCCTGAAATCGCCGGGGGAAATCGGCGCGGATATAGCCACCGGCGAAGGGCAGTCGCTGGGAATTCCTCTTGCGTTCGGAGGCCCTTATCTGGGTTTTATTGCGACCACAAAGAAGCTTGCAAGAAGAATTCCGGGTCGGCTTGGTGGCCGCACCAGAGACAGCCGCGACGGCGAGGCGTTTGTTCTTACTTTGCAGGCCAGGGAGCAGCACATTCGAAGAGAGAAAGCTACTTCCAATATTTGCACTAATGAAGCTCTTTGCGCATTGCGGGCACATGCATATCTGAGTCTGCTGGGCACCGGGGGTTTGAAAGAGG
>CAYTRK010000056.1:0-5058 GCA_964440205.1 uncultured Victivallaceae bacterium | reverse complement strand
CCGAGCTTTGCATGGCGAAGGCGGCTTATGCAAAAGAGCGGCTCAAAGAGATACCAGGTGTTGAAGTTATGGAAGCCAGTCCTGTATTCAACGAGTTCACGGTCAAGCTGCCGATGGATGCAGGCGACTTTGCGGGAATGATGGTGGAGAGGGGCATTGCACCGGGCCTGCCGCTGGGCAGATATTACGATGGCATGGACAACTACCTGCTGGTTGCGCTGACAGAGAAGAGAACCAAATACGAGATCGGCAATTTTGTCGAGACCATGGAGATGCTTCTGCGCAACAGATATCATGAAGTCACATATTGAGGAGGAGCAATTGAGCACAATTTTTGAAAAATCAGTAAAAGGAAGGAAGGGCGTCGGTCTTCCCAGGTCCGACGTACCCGTAAAGGGCGAAGTGCCCGATGAGTATCGACGCGCTCAGAACCTTGAGCTTATCGAATTGTCAGAGCTGGATGTTGTCAGACACTTTACGCAGCTATCACGCCGGAACTTTGGCGTCGACACAGGATTTTATCCGCTTGGGTCCTGTACTATGAAGTACAATCCCAAGTTTCTGGAAGAGGTTGCCACCCTGCCGGGGTTTGTCGACCTGCACCCATTCCTGCCTCAATTAAGGTACGGGGGAATGCTTACACAGGGCGCGCTGCAGGTTGCTTACGAGCTTGAGAAGCTGCTCTGTGAGATCACTGCAATGGACGCATTTACGTTGCACCCTATGGCGGGCGCGCACGGCGAGCTTACGGGCATGATGTTGATAGCTGCGTATCACAGAGACCACGGAAATTCGAAGAAAGAGGTCCTTATTCCGGACGAAGCGCACGGGACCAACCCGTCCAGCGCCAGCACCGCCGGATACAAGACCAGGCCGGTTCCGACGGATTCTGAAAGCGGTATGCTTGATATTGATGCGTTGCGGGAGCTGGTTACAGATGATACCGCGGCAATCATGCTGACCAACCCCAACACGCTCGGTATTTTCAACAGCCGGATTGACGAAGTTGTAAAGATCGCGCACGAGCATGATGCGCTGGTCTATTATGACGGCGCTAATCTCAATGCGGTGCTCGGGAAGTTTCGTCCGGGTGATGCCGGGATAGATGTTGTGCATCTGAATCTTCACAAAACTTTTGCGACCCCTCATGGCGGGGGCGGCCCCGGCTCCGGGCCCGTCGGGGTGAGTGAAAGGCTGCTGGAGTACATGCCTGTATCCAGGGTGGTCAAGCGCAAGGACAACACATATACGCTGGATTATGACCGGCCGAAATCGATCGGTTACATTGCGCCGTTTTACGGCAACTTCCTGGTTTGTCTGAAAGCCTATGCTTACATTCTGCTGCTGGGCGCAAAAGGGCTGGAAGAGGTCAGTGAGAATGCGGTGCTCAACGCCAATTATGTTAGGCATGCGCTGGGTAAGGCTTTTGATATTCCGTTCGGAGGTTCGTGCATGCATGAGTTTGTGATTTCCGCAGTGAAACAGATGGAGCACGGTGTCAGGGCGCTGGATATAGCAAAGGCAATAATCGACCATGGATTTCATCCGCCGACAGTCTATTTTCCGCTGATAGTCAAAGAAGCGCTTATGGTGGAACCGACGGAGACCGAGAGCAAGGAGACGCTTGACGAGTTTATTGCCGCGATGCTGGATATAGCGAAGGTATGCGAAGAAGATCCGGAGTCGCTTCATGATACGCCTAAAACCACGCCGGTAGGTCGGCCGGATGAGGTGCGGGCTGCGAGGGCGCCGGATTTTTCGGATGTGTGAGTTGGTGATCGGCGAGAGCGGGATAAATGTGATTGGAGTAACATTATGAGTAAAGGTGCGGATGGCGGCGATGACCTGAAGGTTTATTCGGTTCCTGACATATACGGTGAGAATGTCTTCAGCCTTCAGACGATGAAGGAGTACCTGTCTGACAAGGCTTACAAATCGCTTCTTGCGACAATCAACGAAGGCCGTTCCCTTGAACCTGGCATAGCGGATGAAGTCGCAGATGCCATGAAGACATGGGCCATATCCAGGGGCGCGACGCATTTTACGCACTGGTTTCAACCTTTGACCGGAACTACGGCCGAGAAGCATGATGCGTTCATAATGCCTGACCGCGAGGGCGGAGTGACCCAGAAATTCTCGAGCAAAGAGCTTATCCTTGGGGAACCGGACGCTTCGAGTTTTCCGTCCGGGGGGTTGAGAACCACGTTTGAAGCGCGCGGCTATACAGCGTGGGACCCGACCAGTCCGGCATTTGTAAAGGAAGGAGATTATGGCGCGACTCTTTGTATTCCTTCGGTATTCTGCGGTTATCATGGCGAGTCTCTGGACAAGAAGACGCCGCTGTTGCGTTCAATTGACGCGTTGTCAAAACAGGTGGCGAGGCTGGGCAGGCTCTTCGGGATAGAGGGTGAAGGGAGGGCGATGCCCGAGCTTGGGGTTGAACAGGAGTATTTCCTTGTTGATGCGGGGTTCTATGAATCAAGGATAGATCTGCTTCAGACCGGCCGGACTTTGTTCGGGAAAGCACCCGCAAAGCACCAGCAGATGGAGGACCATTACTTCGGCGCCGTCAAGCGCAGAGTGCTGGCGTTTATGGAAGAGCTTGATCATGAACTCTGGAGAAGCGGAATCCCGGCAAAAACCCGGCACAATGAGGTATGTCCCGCGCAGTTCGAGGTGGCGATGGTTTTTGAAGACCTGAATCTCGCCGTGGATCATAACATGCTGGCCATGGAGATCATTACCGACGTTGCCGAGACCCACGGTTTTGCCTGCCTTTTGCACGAGAAACCGTTTTACGGGGTCAACGGTTCGGGCAAGCACAACAACTGGGGGGTAAGGGGCACCGACGGCAAGAACTGGTTGAAGCCGGGGCAGAACCCGCACGACGACGCTAAGTTCTTAACATTGTTGTGCGCTATAACAATGGCTGTTGACAGGCATCAGGACATACTTCGGGCCTCGGTAGCTACGGCGGGCAACGACCTGAGGCTGGGCGGCCATGAAGCCCCGCCGGCAATTCTTTCAATATATCTGGGCGATCAACTTACAGGTATTCTTGAGCAGATCAGGGACGGGGGAAGGCCGGAATCGACGGACGGGGGTGTGTTGAATCTTGGGATCTCGTCTCTACCTCCCTTGCCAAGGGACGCGACTGACAGGAACAGGACTTCGCCGTTTGCCTTTACAGGCAGCAAGTTTGAATTTCGCGCGGTTGGTTCCAGCCAGAGCTGCGCGGATGCGAACATGGTATTAAATACCATTGTTGCCGAAGCGTTGGACGACATATGTTCTCGCGCAGAATCGGAGGTTTCGGGAGGAAAAGACATTTCCGAAGCTTTGAGGGTGATATTGAAGGATGTAATTACCAAGCACGGCCGGATAATTTTCAATGGCGACAGTTATACCGATGAATGGCGCAAGGAAGCGGGAAAACGGAATCTGCGCAGTATTGAAAAGACGCCTGAAGCGCTTGAGTCGCTTATTGAAGCTTCGAACATGGAGCTGTTTGAAAAGTACAAGGTTCTGACTTCCCGGGAACTGCAGAGTCGCTACGAGGTTTACCGTAAGGAGTATGAGACAGTTTGTGAGATAGAGGCGGAATGCGCCGTCAACATGGTTCGGACTATGATAATTCCGGCGTCGGTGCGGCATTGTCGGGGCCTTGCCGAGTATATAAATCAGATGAGCCAGGCGGGTGTTGATGTTGACGTTTTGTTGTGTAAGCAGAATCTCAAGGATGCCGCGTCGCTTTGTGAGAAGACGCTTGAAGCTGTGAATGCGCTTGAGAACAGGGGCAGCGAGGGGGCGGCAGAGACCATAGAGCGACTACAGCGGATAAGGTATTATGTGGATCGGCTGGAGGCGATTATTCCGGATGATCTTTGGCCGTTGCCTTCGTATGCTGAGATGATGTTTATGATGTAGGGTGGCGGGGCTGCAGGCTACGGATAGTGGAAGGGGAGAAGAGGGGCGACGCGGAGAATATTCAATATCGAACACGGAATGTTCAACGATGAATGGGGAGAAGAAGTGAGCGGACTCATGAGAGAGTCTACCCGCGCAGTGTTTGCCGAAGCTCCCGCAAAACGATTTAAATTAAAGGGAGAGCATTGTGAGCGCTTTGGCATGGATATTGACATCTACTTTTGCAATGAGCCTGTTTGCATGGATAGGGTTGCTGACTTTTGCTTTTCAGGAAAAACTATTGCGCGCCATACTGTTGCCGCTGGTGGCGTTTTCTGCAGGCGCTTTGCTTGGCGGCGCGTTTCTGCATCTTCTTCCTGAGAGCATACATCATGAAGGGGCGCATTTATCCAGTTTTATCTGGCTTCTTGTCGGGTTTACGATTTTTTTTGCGTTGGAACAGTTCATCAACTGGCATCATTGTCACAAGACCCCGTCCGAGCATTACAAGCCGGTTACTTATCTGATTCTGCTGGCCGATGCGGTTCATAATTTTATTGGCGGGCTGGCAATTGCCGGATCTTTTCTGGTCAGTGTAAAGACCGGTCTGATTACATGGCTGGCGGCGGCGGCCCATGAAATCCCTCAGGAGCTGGGTGATTTCGGGATTCTTGTTCATGGCGGCTGGAAGAAAAAGACGGCCCTTATCTATAATTTTATTTCTGCTCTTACAGTTGTGCTGGGCGGAGTTGTTGCTTATCTGCTGGCGGGGAGGTTCGACACCACTTTTCTTCTGCCTTTTGCCGCGGGCAATTTTATATATATTGCATCTTCGGATCTGGTGCCCGAAATAAAACATTCCGAATCGGTCAAGGCCAATATTATTCATTTTCTTGCATTCCTGCTGGGTATCGGGCTTCTTCTCTGGGTTAAGCTTGCATTCGGCGGCCACGGGCATTAACCTGCATATCTCGCAGAATTCCTACTGTAAGTTCGGATAGCGTCACTGCAAGGAAACTCGGCCAAACGCCAGATTGGTCTATACGGCTGTTCCAGGGTTTTCGTCTGTGGTTTCCGGGATTTCGGCGTGTAATTTTGGGGTGGTGTAATAGAGGATTATGACTTTGATTGCGGCGGCAGCGGGAATACTCA
>CAYTRK010000055.1:3449-10525 GCA_964440205.1 uncultured Victivallaceae bacterium | reverse complement strand
ATCTCTTTTCGCGGACATGAAGTCAAAGCTTGACGAGTGGAATGGTGTTCTGGATAAGGGTTAACCCCCATCTCACAGAATTCCTGCTGCGAGCGCGGGTAGCGGACAGGCTACTACAAAATCCTGTGAGATATGCGGGTTAAACGTGTGGTGAAATGATGCTTTCTTTTTAATCCATGTATTACGTTGTTAAAAAAGCCTTTTCTTTGGTTGTTCGCGTTCTGCCATAATGAGAATCACTGAAGATGTTTTGACAACGATATGCCACTCGCATATTATCTGCTGGTAATAGCCAATCCACGAAAGGAAATATTATGCACATTCTTGTTACTGGCGGCGCTGGATTTATTGGCAGCCACACTGCTGAGCGGCTGGCAGCCCGGGGCGATACGGTCGTTGTCATCGATGAACTCAACGATTCGTATGATCCGGCTATAAAACAGAAGAATGTGGATGAGATCACCCGATCGCCGGGAGTGTCCTTTGTTAAGGGCGACATAAGGGATAGACAGGGCCTGGAAAAGCTGTTTGGCGAAAATGATTTTGATGTGGTCGTTCACCTTGCTGCGCGGGCAGGTGTCAGGCAGAGTCTTGAAATGCCTGTTTTGTACGAGCAGGTCAACTGCATGGGCACTCTCAATATATTCGAATGCGCCCGGGAACGAGGAATCAAGCGCATAGTTCTGGCTTCCTCTTCAAGTGTTTATGGCAATGTCAAGGAAATCCCTTTTGAGGAAACCGTACGCATTGACACTCCGATCAGCCCCTATGCCGCGACAAAGGCTGCCTGCGAGCTGTACAGCCACACGTATCATCACATTTACGGAATGTCCATTACCGCTTTGCGTTTCTTTACCGTCTACGGGCCGCGAGGCAGGCCGGAGATGGCCATTTACAAGTTCACCAGCCTGATTGATCAGGGCAAGCCGATTCCATTTTACGGTGATGGTACCAGCAGACGTGACTACACGTTTGTCAGCGATATTGTGGATGGAATCGAGGCTTGCGTGGACAGGGATCTCGGATATGAAATAATAAATCTCGGTGAGTGCCAGACCACCAGCCTTTCCGAAATGGTTGCCCTTGTAGAGAAAAACCTGGGGAAAAAGGCTACAATCAACCGCCTGCCCATGCAACCCGGGGATGTGATGGCTACCTGCGCGGATATCTCAAAGGCAAAGCGTTTGCTGGATTACAACCCGTCGGTTAAGGTAGAGGAAGGCATCGGGCGATTTGTGAAGTGGTACCTGGAAATGAAAGAGCAGTCGCGCTGAGCCGTGGCATGATCAGTCGATTATCTCGACAAAATTTTTCTCGACTTCGACTTCTATTGCCTGGCCAATCATCTCCACGTTCAGGATTACGTGCGTGTTCGATTTAAGGCGTTCGACCTTGCCCTCTATGCCCATAAAGGGTCCAGTGGTGATTCTGACCTGTCTGCCCATGGTCATGGCGCTGCGCCGTTGCAGGGTCGGGTCTACGGCAAGGGCTTTTTGAATCTGATCGAGCTCGTAGAGCATAACTTGCTCGTTTTCCGGAGTCATCACGCGGAGGAGGTTCCCGGTTTTATACAATGAAGATCGCTGTTCTTCGTTGAGCGCGGCGAAAAGGTAGCCCGGAAAGACGGGCTTCGAGATATTGACCCGGCGGCGTTGATATATCTTCACTTCCCGGCGGAGTGGTAGATTAACCGGGGCCTTTCTTGCGGCCAATAGTCCGGCCGTTTTCTTTTCCGTCCGTGGTCGCAGGTAAAGCACAAGCCATTTGTGTGTATTTGTTCCATTCATGAATTTAAGGCTCTTTTTCAAGTTATTACGATACAGTCTGAGGTTGCAAGAGAAGACTGCGGGGTGCGGCAATTTTCATTATGGCCATTGACGTATGAGGGGACAGGCAGGAATGGCCTGTGTTACCCCAGTAAGTCGGTCATTTTTGGCTGACTCTATTGAAGCGGTGACGCCATAATACGAATTTCTGCGTAATTGACGATAAGATTTGTGACGATATGTGTTTTTTTGTTAATATTATGAGAGATGTAGGGTTAACGACTACGGCGACGACTACGAGTTACGATCCGCCTTCGCTAAAGCTAGGGCGGACATGAGAGAGGCGCTCCCAATCGTCTGCCCTGGTCGTCGCCGTAGTCGTCGACCGAAATGGACAGGAAAACGGGGGAGAATTCGTGGAACACGCTTAACCAATTGAGAAAGAGAAATCTATACAGAAAATGTTCTGTCAGCTTTTGACAGAACCCATTATAGGCCAAAGATAAGATTATGGTTATGAGAGAGAAATACGGATTTCGGGATTTGGCCCGGTATGTGGTGGCGTTGGTTTGCGCCGCAATGCTTGCGCCGGGCTGTGTTTATCCGGCGGCCGGATCACTTGATATCTCCAATAAGATCAGCCCTAGAAACAAGGAACGCCCGCGCAGGAAGTCCACCGAATACATTATACTGCATACAACAGAAGGCGCGGAAAAAGGCTCGCTTAACAAGGTCTATAAGAGAGGGGAGGCGCATTATTTCGTCTGCCGTGATGGTCGTGTGTACAGGATAATCGGCCGAAACAGGGTGGCTTTCCATACAGGCAGAAGCATGTGGGACGGCCGGACCAACCTGGACAATTACGCGCTGGGCATTGAAGTCTCAGGCTACCACAATAAGGATATCACCGCCGCTCAATACCGCTCATTGAGGGAACTTTTGAGGCAGCTTCAGAGGATATACAAGATTCCTGATCACAGTGTTCTGACTCATTCCATGGTGGCTTACGGCGCTCCGAACCGGTGGCATCGAAAGTCGCACCGGGGCCGCAAGAGATGCGGAATGCTGTTCGCTCGGCGGAAGGTTCGAAAGAAACTGGGTTTAAGCAGTGGCCCCGGTTTTGATCCCGACACTAAAGCCGGCCGGCTGGTTGTTGCCGATCCGTATCTTGCAAAAGTTCTCTATGGCAGCATTTCCGACCAGGAGTCAGCGGTGGCGAGATTTGCTGCAGACGACGCGAATCTTATCTCGGCCGGAAGATCCGCTTGGGATATCGCCAGGGATCAGTACGCAAATCCCGACACAACATACGTTTTCCCGAATGGCAAGAAATACACTGGCGACCAGATCAAGGACTGGAAGAAAATTCCTGTAGGAACAAAGGTTTTAGTATCGGACAACCAAAGGGAAAATGATTCTGAGAGGCATAGAGTTGTGGGTGAATCGGGGGGCGACGCAAGGAAAATAGTGGGGGAAGAATATGCCGCGGCGACTACCATATACTTGTTTCCCACCGGCCTTGTCAGGACCGGCGACAAAATCAGTTCCAAAATGGCTTCGGACCTGCCGCCTGAGACCATTGTTTTGGTGGGCTATGTTTATGGCGGGTACATCACTGCCAAAAGAAACGCCTTTGACGTGTGCGGAGAACACTGGAATTTTCCGGATACTTTGTATAGAATACCTGATGGAAGGCTTGTGCCCGGAGATGAGATCGATGAGGACTCGATTCCTCGCGGAACACTGGTCTTTTTCAGGAGGTGAGAGTTTAAGTGAAAATAAATTTTATGGCGATTATCTCGGTTTCGGCCCTGCTGCTTTTGATAACCGGTTGCGAATATGAGGAAGATTACTATGATCATGTTCCCGCTCCGGGAAAGGGCAGCATAATCATCGACAACAACACCTCGCAGGACATCAATTTCTATGTTGACGGTGAACGGGTTTCGGAAATCGGCGATTACAGGGAGAGAATTTTTGACCTTGAACCCGGAGTTCGTCGAGTCGTACTCGACGAGGAAGACGGCGACACCACTTACAGGGAAGATGTGGACGTCCTTGATGGCAGGCTTACCATACTCAAAGTCTGGGCGGATATCGGCGTTGCCGAATACATCGTGGAAATTGACTTCGAGTAGACAGGTTACCTTTCAATCGCATTGAAGGTCTTGAATGTCAGGTTTTTGTGCCCCCGGGCTCTCAGCCGGGCATAAAGTTCCTCCAGAACAGATGGAGGCGCCTTTTTATGCACATGAATGTAAATGTGGGTATTGTCGTTTATCATCTTGAGAATTAATTGTCGTTCGAGATTGTCCATCTCGACCACGTCGTCTTCGATCATGAAGGTTCCGTCTTCCATGATTATGAAGTCGGTCGCATAATACTGCTTTTCAAGGGGCTTGACAGAAGAGCATGCGCATGGCAGCAAGAGCGCCATACAGGCAATAAAAATTTTTACCGATGCAGGCATATTGGCTATTTCCATGTAAAAAGGATAACGAGATTGCCAACACAGATCAAGTAGTTTGCTTGCCGCCTGATTTGTGTAGTGAGGTTGCTATCCTGATCTGTCCGCCGTCCGTGCGATGCCACGGATGCCTGAAACCGTTGTCATATACTCTTGCCTTGATCCCACGGGAATGTAAATATATCAACCTACTTGCTTAACTGGAGCTGATGAAACCGTGAAATTGATCTTTTTGTCTGGCCCGCTGGCTGGAGAACGATACAGAATACATGATACCGCCTTTATAGGCAGGGATGTATCTAACGATATCGCGATTCGGGATCAGGCCGTTTCACTGGTGCACTGCCAGATATTCTCAGAGAACAATGGCTGGTTCATAAAAGATCTTGGTTCTACCAACGGGGTTAAGATCAACGGCGAACGTCTCATCAGGGCAGAACTTCGCGACGGGGATGGGCTGGTGATCGGCAACAGCAAGATCCGCGTTGAGCGGCCTGAACCGGCGAGCGCTGCCGCCGAGACGGTGCGCGAGGACAGGACGCAGGAAATCGTAGCCGGGGAGGATGCGCCAACCACGGAAGCAGGCAGGGTCGAGGAGCTTTCCGGCAACATCTTCGGCAAGGTCACCTACTACCTTAAACGCAAGATTGCCGATGGGGGCATGGGCTCGGTTTACGAAGCCGAGCAATTCGGCGCCGAAGGCTTCATTAAGAAAGTTGCAATCAAGACAATCCTTCCCAGGTATGTTAAGAAAAGAAGTTTTGTCACCTCTTTCATAGCCGAAGCGAAACTTGTGGCGAACCTGGTGCACCAGAACATAGTGCAGATCCATCAGCTTGGACGGCATGACCACGGCTACTATATAGCCATGGAATACATCGAAGGTATCAATCTTACAGACTTTATAGAACGCCACCATTATCTTGAAATGCCGATTAACAGCAGCATAGCAACGTTTATTGTCAGCCGAATCTGTAGAGGGCTGGAGTACGCTCACACGAAAACCGGTGAAAACGGCGATGCCCTCGGTCTGGTACACAGGGATGTATCTCCAAATAACGTTATGATCACTCACGAGGGGGAAGTGAAGCTGACGGATTTCGGGGTGGCCAAAGCAGCCCAGTACATGGAGGACGATTACGGGTCCCTGGTGGGGAATGTGGAATTCATGTCGCCGGAACAGGCGGCCTGCGCAGAAGTGGACGCCAGAAGCGATATATATTCCCTGGGCCTCGTGTATTATGAATTGCTTACAGGCCGACGGATTTTCAGGGTGCAGAATGATGATATTGATGAAGCCATCGAAAGGGTAAAAGAAGCGAAAATCCCCGATCCGAGAGAAAGCACGCCGGATTTACCGCAAAACGTTGTTGATATTGTAATGAGATGTCTTGAAAAGGATCCCGAAGCGAGGTATCAGACAACCGGCGAGCTTGGTTACGTCCTGGAACGGGAAATGTATTCAAAGGGATATGGACCCACAATAGTCACGCTTGCCGGATATTGCAGGGATATAGGCGCCTCAGGGTGAGGAACCCCGCAGTGTTAGCCCGGTTATTCCTGCGCCAGGCAGGAATTCACCGCGTCCAGCACTTCCCGCACCTGAAACGGTTTCTTAATATAAGCCGAACAGCCAATATTCATGCTTTGCTTGATAGTATGTTCTGAGGTGTAGGCAGAAATCACAATAGTTGGTACGTTCGGTTTTGCTTCGCCTGCTACCCTGAGAAGTTGCATCCCGTCTACAGGGGTCATTCGAATGTCCGTAATAATCAGGTCGCATTTCTCGTTGCGTATTGCTTCTTCGGCCTTTTCCGAGTCTTTAATGGGGACAACTTCATGGCCCTGTGTGCTGAGAAGCATGCCCACTGATTTCAGCACCTGCTCTTCATCATCGATCAGTAATATCTTTGCCATATACTAATGATACTCCTCGTCATAATCGTAGTCAAGCGGGTAGACAGAGCAATTCACATTATGTATGGCGAAGTGAATTGACAAGGTAAGTGCGCCCCCCAGTTGGTAAAGGGGCGCAGTTAGTCTGTCAAAAGGGGGGAGGTGCATTTAGTCTGCCAAAGGTTTTGAGACAGAACGATGAGCATGGTATCAAATGCGGTGTTGTCAGTGTCACATCAACAAAGTGGTATTATATATGAATGTCAAAAACCAACATAATACCAAAGCGCAAAAGTTTGCTATGAGTAAATTTATGCTTTAAAGTTGACATTAAACGCAATAAGAAATAAAGTATGAACAATAAATACGAAATCAAGCCATAATATGGTTAGTAGACATAAGACCAAGAAGCTACCAGCTTGTATGTCAAGAATCCTCAGGGTTCTTCTTTGTGAATTTTTACCGACGATGCGGGGCGCATGTGGTTAACGTGGTACAATATACATTGGAAAACCGGAGCAACAGGATAGGGGGCATGAACACATCGAATTGCAGGTTAACATCTAAGGCTGTACGCATTATACGATCCCGCTGGCTATCGCATTCCTTTCCTGTGGGTGAACTCTTGCCAAGCGAGCGCTCGCTGGCCTTGGAGCTTGCATTGAGCCGGGTTACAATTCGACGAGCGCTAAAGCAGCTCGTTAGCGAAGGTCTACTGGAATCCATCCCCTCCAGCGGCTATCGCAAGGTTGCCTCGGCAGGTATATCGGAGTCGCCGGAGGCAGTGGCCTATGTACTGGCCGGGGTAGCGCAAAACGAGGACCTGGACACCACTGTACATGAGCAAATCCTTGCAGCATTTAACCGTCAATTGATTGATCAGGGGCGTCATGCGCTGGCCGTTGGGTGCAAGGGGCGCAACGCGAACGAAGTGTTCAGGCAGTTGC